>JAJYOS010000095.1 GCA_021796055.1 Bacteroidota bacterium | reverse complement strand
TGCGCGAGAGCCTCGTGTGCGAGACCGAACGAAATCGCAAAGCCCAGGACAATTGACCACAAAATTTTCATCAATTCAAATCTAAAGAAGGGGGTGGGGAGATTCAAGATAACTTCGGATTGGCGCGATCTGGTTTCCGACAAATGACGCGTCACGGAATACCGGAAGACTCTCACCAGCGATCGGCGGGCCGACTTGGGAGATCAGAGGCCTGCCCGTCTTCAGGTGATGCCGGCTCTTCAAGGCCGACCTGACCAGATAGCGAGTTTCAGTGCGTCAGAGCCCAGTAAATGAGGTCGGTACCGAACTTGAGCGCTTCAAGCCGCTTCGCTTCCGGGTCTCCATGCACCGACGGCGGATCCCATCCGTCAGAAGGGTTGCTCTCGGCAGTGTAATACACCGCGAGCCTCTTTCCGATAAATATGCCATAACCCTCTGGAGGCTTTCCATCGTCCCAATCCTGTGTCTTTGGAACTCCGTTGGGGAAGTTGAAAACGCAATGGTACAGTCCATAGGAATAGGGAAGTGCGACGAGCGGGCTGTTGGGGAAGACTTTCTTGATCTCTCTCCTGAACGGGCCGTCCATACCGTAATCGTCGTCGGCGTAGAGAAAACCGCCGTCCTCAAGATACTGTCTGAGCCGCTCCGCTTGCTGATCGGTGAACCTGATATTGCCGTGTCCGGTCATGAATATAAACGGATAAGAGAAAATGTCGTCGCTGGACATGTTGACCGGATAGAAATGTGGGTCCACGTCTATGTCGGTGTGTTCGCGGACAAACTTAAGCAGGGTCGGCTCTTCCAGGGGGTCGTTGTACCAGTCGCCCCCGCCCCCGTAGTGCAAACGTGCAATTCTGAAAGCGCTCGATTTACCCGCATATGAACTTCTTGCGGGTACAAACGCTATCACGAGTACAAGTAGTGCGAGCGATATCTTCTTCATCACAATCAATCTATGTAAACAGTTTTCAGGTGTCAAGACAAACGGGCGTCTTGTTATCCGGCCAAATTGAAGTTTATCGCAGGGAATTAGTAAGTTGTGTTGTGGATCATTTCATACAAGACAAAGGGTATCTTACAGTTTTCCTGACGGTTGTGTTGAGCGGCGAATTTGGGCTGATTGCAGGTGTTGCACTGGCCCGGACGGGCACCGTCACTCTGTCGGGCGTCATAATCCTCGGCACAATCGCCTCGTTCATCGGCAACATGTTTTACTATTATCTCGGGAAAGTTTTGTGGACAAGGTGGCATTTTCTCAGAAAGAGATTAGGTCATAAAGTCGAGACGAGCACCAGGATTGTAAGGCGCTACGGATCACCTTTGATGCTTCTGGCTCGATTCTTCTACGGAGTGAGAAACATGGTTCCGATTACACTTGGGCTGTATGAGGTGAGTGTGGGCCCCTTTATCATATACAACATAGTCGGTGCATTCGTTTGGGCCTGGTTCTTCACAACGGCAGGCGGGCTGGTGTCCGGATACTTGATCAATAACCTGCCGAACGTCCGGAACCTGCTTTTCTTTGTCGTCGCGGGAGTCGCCATCCTGGGGATATCATACGTTTTGATTCGAAAGTTCGTCTCGCGGCTGGAGAGGTAAAAAGGTTGTTGTCGACCCCATAAAGAAAACGCCGGAAGTTGTCCTCCCGGCGTTCCATTAAATCTCAGATGTACTCAGGCTGTCATTGTGTTCCGTCGTGACAGTCGGTGCACACCCCGCCTTGCCAGGAATCGCCGATCCCTGCCGGCGGATGTTGAAATGCTACACCCTGGAGGTTGACATTTGCTTCGGGCTTTTCACCCTGATCGAGGATCACGTGACACGTATTGCATCCGCTGGGTATTACTTTCCCGTCAGCTGCCTTATGATTTCCGTCGTGGCACCTGAAGCAGCCAAGCGAATTCATATGCCCTATGTTGTTCGCATAGGCCCTCCAATCAACGTGCATGTACGGGAAGAAGTTATTGCGGTAAATGCCCTGAACCGATGCGATAGCCTGATTGATCTCCGCACTTTTTTCTGTGGCAAAGGCGGGATACTTATCCTTGTAGAATGAATTAATGGCTATCGCGATGCTGTCTAAGGCATCCTTGGTGTTAGTGTACCTCGGTATTAAGGCATTGACTGCCGTTTGTTTTATCCACGGAATCGTAGTGTCGATTGCCCCCGTCGCCAGGGCCTGATTTATCGCGTCTCCGGGAGTCAGTATGATGTGAGTGGGACGGTTATGGCAATCCATGCAGTCCATTGTTTTCACATTCATCTGCTTCACCGAGTCCGGAGTAAAAGGATTGTTCGAAGTAGTGAAAGTTTCGCTCTTGCCGTTTGCCTCCACGACCTTCACCCAGGGAATGTTCTGGGAAGTCGAGTCGGTAGCGAGGAACTGAACCGTGTGAGTCACATGCCAGTGTACGGGGGCGCGGTAGGGTTCACCCGAAGTGCTCTTGCCTATTCTGATTAGCATGTCGATATCCCATCGCGTGTTCGCAGAGTCTTCAAGGAAGAAAGCCTTCGTAACCCTCCGTTCGCCGACAAATGCCTGCGGCCAGTGGCATTGTTCGCAGGTCTCACGAGCAGGACGCAAGTTACTGATGGGAACCGGTATCGGCCGCGGAAACTTATTGAAAAGGACTGCATACACCTGGTATGCACCGGACAGTTTGGACTTCACGTACCAGCTTGCTCCAGGGCCTACGTGACATTCGACGCAGGCTATTCGCGCATGGGGGGAATGCTCATAAGTTGTAAACTCGGGCTTCATGACCCTATGACATATCTTGCCACAGAAAGTAGGCGATTCTGTAAACTCAAACGCCTTGTAACCACCGATGGCGCTGAACACCATGAGCAGCAACGCACCTGTCGAGAACAGGAAGAATGCCCTGCGCTGACGTCCATCGTTCAAGTCAATCCTCGGCAACGGCGGTATTCCCGCTTTCTCAGCTTCCCGCCAGTGCTTTCTTTCGACCAATGCTCCTACAGGCACAATGATGAGGCCGAGTATTAGCACGCTGGGGAGAAGGATGTACGTTACCAGCCCGAAGTAAGGGGGCAGCGAATTCCAGAGTGCATCGATAACCATCAGTGTCAGTATGGTTACGAAGGTCACAAGTGCGGCTGCAGCTCCCGCCATGCTTATCGGATTATAAAACAGGTCTGGCAATTTTCTTTTGTTCATTCTTACCTCTGTGTATTTTAGTATTGCGTCATTTGGTTCTTCTAAGCATGACTATCCAAGTCTATTGAAGATGATGCCGATGGACCCCCAACGGGGTAGTTTCTAAAACTGTTAGAGGATCTCCTCTGCTCCCATGACGGGTGCAATTTACGGACTCGTGATAATGCAATTCAACATTTCCCAAAGCTTTTAGCAAACCGATAAACTGAAATCTCCATCACGAAGGGTGGAATTTTTCTCGTTCGGCTTCCGCCCTCCATTCGTCCTTATTTTCACCGCCATAGCGTACAAGTTTCGTTCCATTACAAAAAAAGGAAATTCATGCGGAACTGCACTGAAGCCGGCTTGAATAGTATATCTGTCGCCTTCTCCTGGTCCTGTCCTTCCGCTTAGCTGATGATTATCCGGGGGTATAATTCCCCAGATGGGTGTCCCAATCGCTACCGAATTTCGTATGGCTGGACTTAGATGGTATACAATTCGATCCGAAGATTCTGTCTCCCTTCTCTGAATTGAAACTGCCGACTACTGGTCAGTGAATCCTCTCTCACCGCTAGCTGCTTAGTTTCGGAAGTGCCCCCTCTGTTTGAGTATTTAAGTCGGAAGTACTTAAATTATCATCCATGGTAATCAGAATATTTGTCACGGGTGGCACGTTCGATAAGGAGTACAACGAGTTGACGGGGAAGCTGTTCTTCAAAGAGACACATCTGCCTGAGATGCTGAAACTCGGAAGGTGTGAGGTCGGTGTCGAGTTGAGGACCCTTATGATGATTGACAGCCTCGAGATGTCCGACGAAGATCGCAGGATCATACTCGAAAATTGCATCAAGTGTGAAGAGGAGAAGATCATAGTTACTCACGGCACCGACACGATGGAAGAGACCGCGCGGGTTTTGGGTGAGAATATAAGGAACAAGACGATAGTCCTCACTGGTGCGATGATACCATACAAGTTCGGAAGCTCGGACGGGTTGTTCAACCTTGGGAGCTCTTTCGCTTTTGTGGAGACACTTCCTCACGGGGTTTATATTGCGATGAACGGCCGCTGTTTCAATTGGGACAACGTTCGCAAAAACAGGAAGACCGGAAAGTTCGAAGAGATTCGCTGATTGCCTGTTCTCTTCCTGCATTCCCGGGTATAATGAACCAATTGATTGAGACCGACTTGTTCGGTTTTATCGGAGGAGGTAGTGAAGGTATCTAACGCTGGAGAAATAGTACGGTGCCCATGGTCGACAAACGACCCGCTGATGATCGATTATCATGACAGGGAGTGGGGAGTGCCTGTGCACCGTGACAAGAAATTGTTCGAGTTCCTGATACTGGAAGGGATGCAGGCTGGCCTCAGCTGGTCGACGATTCTGCACAAGCGCAACAATTTCAGGAAGGCGTTTGACAATTTCGATGTGGAAAAAATCGCGACCTATGACGGGAGGAAAGTGCGAACTCTTCTATCCGACAAGGGGATAATACGAAACAGGTTGAAGATAGAAGCCGCGATCAACAATGCGCGCCGATTCATAGAAGTTGCGGAGAAGTTCGGGAGTTTTGACAAGTACATATGGCAGTTTGTCGACGGAAAGCCGATTGTCAATTCGTGGAAGAGTCTGAAAAACCTTCCTGTCAGCACGAAGGAATCCGATGCGATGAGCAAGGACATGAAAGAAAGAGGCTTCAAGTTCGTCGGCACGACAATATGCTACGCTCATATGCAGGCGACGGGAATGGTGAATGACCATATTACGACTTGTTTCAGATACAGTGAGGTTGAATAGTCGGCGGAGATGGGAAACAAAGGATCGCAGGATTTCAGGGGACATGAAAGAAAGGGTGCATGATGGAAAACGAGGATAAGCAATGGGGGAGACTTCGGAAAATCAATATCATCATAAGAATTACGGTCGTTTTGCTGGCGATTGTTGCTGCAATCTGGCTGAAAATGTCGCGGTAGATATTCTGCAGGAATTGGATCTGTTTTCTAAAATCCGTTAGCTTCTGTTTGAGAGACCCGCGAGGAAATTTGCGATGATCATGGCAGCGAGTTTCGATGTGTGACCGTCGACATCAAATTGCGGATTTACCTCGCAAATGTCGATCATCGCAGTTCGGGCCTCGCTTCCGGCAAGGTAAGCACATTCAAGAATTTCCTCAGGGGTCAAACCGGTGGGCATCGGGGCGCTTACTCCGGGAGCATCTGAACTCCTGACACTGTCGATGTCAAAGCTGACATAAGTATTTCCAGCCTCGGACGTCGCGGCCCTGTAGGCTTGCATAAATGTCTCTGCGTTTTTCTGAGACCGTATCTGAGTCAGTGTGTAAACCTGTGCTCCGCTCGCCCGGACAAATGACAGATGTTCCCTGGAGTTTGCGAATTCCTGTATGCCGTACTCTACGAAGTCTCCTCCCCGGAGAACTTTCTCGTCAATAAGCATTCTGTAAGGTGTGCCGCTGTTTATTCCATGTGAGTAGTCTCGCACGTCGAGGTGCGAGTCGATGTTGATAGCGCCGCACCTTCCTCGCGCCGAATCGCATGCGTGAAAGTCGGCATAGCTGAGATCGTTGCTCCCGCCGAGGACGATGGGCGTGTAACCGTACCTAAACAGGAGGCTTACAATTCCCTCGAGCTTCGTCAGAGCATCTTCAAGATTGAGATATTTCTTAATGTCTCCCGCGTCGAAAATCCTAAATTCAGCGTCGGGGAGCGCCGCCGATTTTGTCGGCGTTAATCTGTAGAACGCCTTGCGAATCTCGCCGGGTGCGGCGGAACTTCCGGCGCGCCCGAGATTGCGCGTCGTGCCCTCGTCATAAGGAAAACCTACCAGCACCGCCTTGAAAACTTCGCCAAATTTCTCCCGCCTTGTCTCGACCGTCTCGCCGAATCTCATGTCGCCGATCTCTTTGCGCCTATAAATCAAGGATTGATCGGGAGGATCAAGAAAATTCCAGAACTGTTCCATTCTTCACCACGTTTGCAATAATGTTCTCCGTAAAGTGGTACGGAAGATAACTGTAATCTTCTGCATTCAGGATAATCATGTCCGCCTGCTTGCCGACCTCGATGCTCCCGAGCCTGTCGGACAAGCCTACCGCCGCCGCTGCATTGATGGTGGCGGCATTCAGCGCTTCTTCCACCGTCATCTGGTTCAAGCTCACTGCCAGCCACATCACCGTCTGCATATTGTCCACCATCGACGTTCCTGGGTTGAAATCGCTGGCGATTGCCAGGGCGCATCCCGAATCTATCATTTGTCTGGCGGGCGCGACCTTCCCTCGGATGTAAGGCGCTACCGACGGCAAAACAACTCCGACTGTCTCGCTCTTGGCGAGAAGCTCAATCTCGCCGGCAGAAATATTCTCGAGATGGTCGACCGAAACGACATTAAGCGCAGCAGCAAGTTCAACGCCACCGTTGGAGGCAAGTTCATCTGCGTGCATTTTCAATCTTAGGCCATTGTCGCGTGCACTCTTGAGTATCTTCTCTGTCTCAGCGGTGGTAAAGAATCCCTCATCGCAGAAGACGTCGCAAAAATCCGCGAGGTTCTTCCTTGCGATTTGTGGAATAAGCTCTTCGATTACGATCCTTATGTAGTTCTCTCTGTTGTTCGCATGTTCCGGCGGTAACGCGTGCGCGCCGAGAAAGGTGACGACGATGTCGGTGATCGCCTGCTCTTTCAATTCGTTGGCGGTTTCAAGTATCCTCATCTCGGTTGCGAAATCGAGTCCGTAGCCGCTTTTGATTTCTACTGCCGTAGTACCCCACTTTAGCATTTTGTCGAGCCGCCTCTGTGCCTGAGAGCGAAGTTTTGAGCGGGGCATTTCACGCGTCTTTCTGACAGTGTCAATGATTCCGCCTCCCGCTGCGGCTATCTCACCGTAGGTTTTTCCTTTCGCGCGCATGGCGAATTCCCGTTCCCTGGTGCCAGCAAAAATAAGATGCGTGTGTGAATCGACAAATCCCGGGACGATGATCTTCCCTGAGACATCGAAGACGTCACAATCGGGTCTCTCTGCGACGGTCCCGATCTCCTTGATCACTCCGCCTTCCACGAGTATATCGGCTCCGACAACCAGGCCGATATCGTTCATCTCATTTCCGCGTTTGAATCGTTTTCCTGAACTCGAGCAGGTAACAATTCCTGCCGGGTTCTTCAATATTAAATTCACTTTGTGTGCGCCAGGAATGTGACGTTTACCGATGCCGAAACTGAGATGCTCGATGGACTTATCGAGGGAGCCGCAGCTACGGATTCGACAGACATGGCCCTGTACATCGGGAAGACCGGTGGTCTCGTTGTCGACGTCGTCATTGATTTGACGGTCAGGTCGACAAGGTTCTCCAGATGTGCGATTGCTTCGGCCTTCTGCCGCGCAAGCTTCACCGCCTTTTCCAAAGCTTCAGTCTCGAGCTTCTCCTGGTCCTTAGCCTGAAATTCTATACCGTTAATCGTGACACCCTCGACCGATGTAATCTGACCGAGTAAAGCATTCAATTCCGAGATCGGAGCCGACAACGACATCGAGGAAGATACCTGGTAATATTCCGGCGTTATCTGGTCAGGCTTCTTGTAGTTGAAGAATGGAGTGACCGACAGATTATCGGTCGTGAGTTTGGTTGTATCGACGAGATTCTTGATGGAGTCTTGAAGCGCGTGATATCTACCCAAGTAAATTATGAAAGCCGCAGTCGCCTGGTCCTGACGGGCGATTATGCTCAAGTGGAACTCGGCGACGTCAGGTCGAGCTGAGACGTCGGCGCTTGAGGAAACGGTTATCTCGGATTGCGCCCATGACATTGAAACTACAGCAAAAGCGACGAGAAGAAACACGAGACTTCGCATATTATACCTCCAGTTTACATTATTTATCAAACAAACGTCGGAAATTCAAATGAATTCGCGGGCTTTTTTCCGCTTGAGTATTCAGGTGGAATCAGGTAACTTCTTCCCATTCTTGCATTATGTCGGCAAAGTATTTGACAGTGAACCATGGCTTGCCCGGTAAGACATTTCTCGAAAATAATACACGTATCGTTTACTAAAAGAGGTATAGCAGCATGAAGACCTACTGGAAAACGAAGAGCGCTTTGTTCGTCACGGTTGTCCTGCTCATGACACCGGGCTTTCTCACAGCGCAGGGAAAGCAGGAGTACAAAAATATTGAAGAGGCTATGCGTGCGACTGGCTCACTTATGGGCAAGTCCGGGCCGCGAAGTCTCAACTGGATCGAGAACGGGAACAAGTACTCCTATATAACGACTAACGATTCCACGAAGCGTGAAGAAATAAGAGACTTCGATCCTCGCACGGGGAAGGACGAGCTGGTCTTCGATGCTCAGGGTGTGACATTCCCGGACACGAACGAGGCATTCTCCTATCGCTCCTTCCAGTGGGCGCACGATTCCAGGCATATTCTTTTCGAGACAAATTTCAGAAAGATTTATCGGAAGTCCGGCATATCCGACTACTACGTCTATTCGCTGGCGGACAAAAAACTGAAAGCGGCGGCAAAAAACGCAAGGACGGCCGAGCTGTCTCCCGACGGATCCATGGTCGGCTATGAGAGGGGCGGGAACATGTTCATGTATGACTTCGCCTCGAAGACCGAAACGCAGCTGACGAATGATGCCACCAAAGACATCTTTAACGGGCACTACGACTGGGTGTACGAAGAAGAGTTCGGCCAGCCGCAGGCCTGGAACTGGTCGCCCGACAGTAAATACATCGCATACTGGCAGTTCGACGAAAGCGATGTGCCCATAATTCAGATCTCAAATTTCGAAGGGCTCCATAATAAATGGGAGAAAATTCCGATACCACAGGTCGGCGATCCGAATCCACATGTCCGAATCGGCGTACTCGATGTGAAGACGCACAAGAATATTTGGCTTGATCCGGGCATAAAGGGCGATTACTACATCCCGAGGATTTATTGGACCAGCGAACCCAACACGCTTGCCATGATGGTCCTGAATCGTGCGCAAGATGACATGAAGCTTTATTTCTTCAATGTGACTGACGGGAGCCGCCGGCTTGTCATGGAGGAGAAGAACAATACCTGGGTGGCGATCTTCAACTTCTACACCGACGTGAACGATATGATATTCTTTCCGGAGAAAATCCATGAATTCTTCTGGGTCTCCGACAGGAGCGGGTTCTATCAGATCTACAGATACGACTACGACGGCAAACTCCTGAACAGAGTGACGAATGGCAACTGGGACGTCATAAAGGTGCTTCGTATCGATCCCGGGAAGAAGCTAATCTACTACACATCTGCGCAGGCATCGCCGCTCGATGTTGAGCTGTATTCGATCGGTTTCGACGGCAAGAACGAAAAGCGATTGTCGAAGACGTTGGGATATCACCAGTTTGACATGTCCCCGAATAGCCGGTACTATATCGATACTTATTCCGACATAAACGAACCCAGACAGGTCGAACTCTGGAATACCAACGGCAAGATGGTCAAGAAGCTTGAAGCAAATGCGTCGGTCGAAAAGTTTCTCCAGACTCACGAGTATTCTCCGTATGAGCTCTTCAGTTTCGAGACATCCGATTCAGTGAGACTTGATTGTTCGATGATTAAACCGTTCAATTTCGACTCGACGAAAAAGTATCCGGTAATTTTGGCCATTTATGGCGGACCAGAGTCGCATTCGGTCTACAACTCATTCGCCTTTTTCGGGTGGGACCAGTGGCTCGCTCAAAACGGGTATATCGTGGTAGATGTGAACAACAGAGGTACCGCAAACTACGGAAGTCATTTCGAGAAGATTCTGTACGAGAAGCTTGGCTACTGGGAAAGCAATGACTTCGTTCAGACGGCGCGCTACCTCGCGACCCTGCCTTACGTTGACGGCAGCAGGATGGCAATAATGGGAACCAGTTACGGAGGCTACAGCACAATTTATACGATGCTTACCCATCCGGGCGTGTTCAAGGTTGGAATCGCGAATTCCCCGGTAACAGACTGGCGCCTTTATGATGACATCTACACGGAACGTTATATGGGACTTCTTTCTGACAACGAAGCAGGGTATATCAAGAGCGATTGCATGACTTACGCCGACAGCTTGAGAGGGAAGTTGCTGGTTGTTCATTCCATGATGGACGACAATGTGCATCCGATCAACACCATGCAGCTTCTGACAGCGCTCACGAATGCGGGTAAGGATGTTGACCTCCGCATTTTCCCGCCGGGAGCTCACGGCGCCGTTTACAACAAGGCAAGCGGACTCCTCCTCGCCAGGATTTACAACGAGTATCTTAACCTTTACCTGAAGGGAAACTGCAGCGGGCTGAATCTGAATAAGTGACCCTTTGTGGACATGCCTTTGGCAGCAAGCCGCGGGTACCCGAACGCGTAACCGCGGCGCGCCCCAGGCATGATTGGGTCCGGAAATGAGGAAGCGGGCGAAGCGCAGCGGAGACGGCGCCCCGGGTCCGCAACAAAAATATGATTATGTGAAACACATAGAGCACATAAGAAATAAATTTATGTGTTCTGAAGTGCCTATGGGGGTGATTTTTGTTCTTTTTCACAAATTTGTCGCACACCTCGGCGCCCCCGCTTCGTTGCCTTTAGCGACGGGGATTTGTATATTTTTACGAGAGAAGCTGATGCACGATATACTGGTTGTAGACGATAATTCGATCAACAGGCAGCTGGCTGTTTATCTCCTGAAAAAAGGCGGATACGAAGTGTATGAAGCCGAATCGGGTCAGCAGGCCTTTGATTTTTTGAAGTCGCAAACGCCGGACGTCATTCTTCTCGACATACAGTTGCCTGAAATGGACGGCCTTGAAGTGCTCAAGCGTATCAGGTCGAACAGCTCTACCAAGGACGTAACCGTCATTGCGCTTACGGCGTATACAATGCGCGGTGACAAAGAGAAATTTGAAACGGCAGGTTTCGACGGCTATTTGCCCAAGCCTATTGAACCAAGGACCTTTGCCAGGCAGATACTGGAGATTTACAGTTCCTGAAATGAAGGACAAGAGTTTTGAGAATATCAGAGCTCTTGCCGCCGCTGACATGCCAGGTCAGATCGCCGTTCTGGAGGCTGCGATATGCGATGCGAATCGGGACACCGTGAGGACGACTTCGCACCAGATAAGCGGTAGAGCGACGTCGTTCGGTTGCACTGATATCTCCGCGCTGGCATCGGAATTGGAACGTTCGGTCGAGAAAACGAGTTTAAGTTACTCAGTGGACTCAGTGAATCGGATTTACAATCTCTCTGTTCTTTGAAATTGCGGCAGTCTCTTTTCCCGTTGGTGTTGTCTCAGTGAAGAACCTCATTCCTGCATTTGTTCAGCATCTATCACGACGCAAGTATATGGGGATGAATTGGAATCGACGGGGATTTGGGAAGCTTTGGGCTGCGTGTCGCGGTTTTGCCGGTGCCGCGTTAAAAAATCGGTAAAAATGTAAATGCGAACTCTAACTACGCATTGGCTGCTTAATTAAAAACTAAGCAACCCGTCCATCCGGAGGTTCTGTCTGTCGGCACCGGAGCCGCTCAAAATCACATCGTGTGATCTGCGGCTTCCCGAACGTCCTGTTCGGGAAATGGGCGTCGCCCAGGCAGGCTTTCCATTCTTCTGTTCTCAGCGGTAGGATGGAAACACTCAGTTGAGATAGCTGACCGTAACTCTGCTTCGCGAGTAGCGGTCGGTGAAATTAAAGGTCGAAGCTATGCACGTAGACGTTCAAGGAGTCCTATCTTCGGACCGGGGTTCGAATCCCCGCATCTCCACAAGAAACCGGACTGGGTTCTCCCTCACGAACCGGAACGGTCCGCGTGGGAGCCTTTCGGGAGAATTCCGCATTTTCACCATCACGATCAGTCGTAGGCGTCAGGCCGACTGCTGTCGTGAGGTTTGTTATCCCAGGGTTGCGAGCATGTTCGCATTGCTTCCCTCCGCTGTCTGCCGATTCCCGTGTTGTATACTTCTCTGCCGGCTCGAGTGGGTGTTTCAATGAGCGTCCTCTTTGCCGATTTTGATTTTTCCAATACTATTCTATATTGAATATTAGTA
>JAJYOS010000094.1 GCA_021796055.1 Bacteroidota bacterium | reverse complement strand
ACTAACGGCCCCGTTCGGAATAACGGAAGGGGTGGTATTCCACCCGGACCCGTCCCACTGTTTCCATGAGGAGAGCGAGCTCCAATTGCCGGTGGCTACCGAGCCGTAGTCTCCCACCGATTGAGCAAAGAGCGTGCCGCTGCTCGCCGCAAAGATGGCCACGCCCACCAGCAGCGCACGCCATCCGGTAAATGATTTTTTCATAGGACCTCCAATCGTTGTTTGGTTTTGCCTGAGATGTTTCCTCGTCGAGTCATCTCAGACGCGATGGTTTCTCTATTTAGGTTTTTAGACATGCTTTGTTATGGCTTTTCAACTTACAATCAGGGCTTCCGCGAACCGGAGCCCTTCAGTGTCGTGTCAAGAAAATTCAACGTGTATTTCAATGTTGACTCAAACCACGGGTGAAACAACCAGAATGTGTGCGGGGTCCCCGGTAGTGTGCGGACCTCGTAATGAATGCCGATCTTCTTTAACTCCGTGATCATATTATCGCGGCCCGCGTGATAGTGAGCCATCGAGCTGTTTATGAATATGATCGGCGGAGTCGATTTCCCGACGTATGTAATGGGAGAGGCTTCCCTCCAAAGTCCCGGTTTCTCTTTGTATGAAGCACCGAACCACCGGTGAGCGGCTGACGGTTTGTTTGGATTATCGTCGTAGCTAGTCGAATTACTGTCAGTGAAGTCGAGCAGTCCGTCCACATCGACCACCGCCTGAACGCAGCTTGAATGGCCGAGACATCCACCATTCCCTTCGAATTTCGGATTGTCACCAGTAGTTCCGAGAAATGCCGCGAGCTCACCACCGGCCGAGCAACCATACGTCGCAATTCTATTCGTGTCGATTCCGTATTCGGGTCCTACCGCCCTCATCCAACGTATTGCCGCCTTAAGGTCGTAGACGCCGGCCGGGAAAAGTGCCTCCGGACCCAGCCTGTATTCGACCGTCACGGCGACAAATCCGTGCCCCGCCAACTGCTCGGCCATCGGGACCAGCATCGATCTCTCCCCCGAGAGCCAGCCGCCGCCATGAATTACGAGAACGCCGGGATACATCTTGTCTCCTCTTGCGGACGGCGAAAAAACGTCAAGGCGCATTTCGCGCTTACCGTAGGTGGTATAGACAATATCCTTCTTTTCGACAACCCCCTTAGGAAGACGCGGTAGGGCCAGCGTAACATCCGGAAATTTCCTGTGGATCTTCACGGTCGCACTGTAGGCGGTATATGAGGTATCGCGCAGGATTCCGCCTGCCGGCCGGCTTTCCTGAGCGGCGACCATTCCGACCGCGCTCAGAACGATCAAGACGGATTTCGCTATGACTGTTGCCGTATGGATTCTCATCCCGGGTTCGCCTGGATGCCTGTGTTCAGATTAACGTTTCGTTGATGAACCGAAGCTATCGTACCGAGAAGCTTCCCTCCGCTTTTCAATGACAGAGTTGCGAGATCGTATTTGGAAATAGGCTGAGCGGAATCAAAGCGGAGAGTGTCGGAACCTGCACCCGAATCGTAGATAAATGTCTTACCGTCCCTGGAGACGAGGACAGGTTTTCCGATCACGGTTATCGGTTCCCTGAAAAAGAGAAGGACATAATTTCCACGGATTTCATACTTATCGATCGACGGACCCTCCGTGCTTTCCGGGTTCCACTTGTTATCAAACGTCCAGGAAGGGGTAATCTCCGATGGAGAAGGAGATCCGGCAGCGCTGCTTAGGTTATTCGCAAACCAAGTGTAATCTCCGCCATCGCGATGGCAGTTGTAATAATAGTCCCGCTCTCCCCAGTTGAACGGCCGATCCTTCGAAGAGTCTTTGTAAGTCACGCGGTAAATCGGCGTGTCGGCCATGTTATGCGAGAAGGTGCAGTTGAGAAGATAGAACTGAGCTTCGTAATGATGCCTTCCGAGCGCGAATCCCTTGACGCCATCGAATGTCGATTTTTCAACGACGAACTTTTGATTTTTGTCGTACCCCCCCGCATGCCAGAGAGCGGTGGATCCCTTCTTCAATTCAAAGAACTTCGAATCAGTTATGAAACACCATCCTCTCGGACATACACAATCGACGGCGCCCTCGAACCGGCAACCGGCGTGATAATACATCCCGGTCTTGTAGTTCCAGAGAGAGACCGTATCTCCGCCCTTGCTCAACACGTTGCAATTCAGGATTATCGTTCTTGTGCCGACTCCGTATACCGCGAAGGCGTGCGGCCCGACCTCGGGTTGTGTGTTTTCGATCGTGAGGTTCTTCAGAACGATGTCGTCGGCATGTATGTTCACGACACCAGGACCGATCGGATCTTTGTGTGCGATCCAGTCGGTTCGGAGTTGATCATACTCAATTATAGTGCTGTCCTTATTCTCACCCTGAAGCGTCACGTAGTCCTGTGTTATCCTTATCTTCTCGTTATAGACTCCGATCTTGACAAATATCACGACGCGCTCATAGTTGAACATCGGTAATGCGTCTATAGCCTGGGTGATGGTGGTGAAATCTCCGCTGCCGTCTTTGGCAACGATGATATGATGAGGATCAAAAGGAAAGGCTGCTCCGGCAAGAGACAGCAATAGAAGATTGACAAACCAGAACTCTTTCCGGAATCCAAACCGTCTTGTGAGCCCGGGTTTGTTCCGTGATTCAAGATGAGACTGCCCTTCCCTTTTATTCATAATGAATCACTGATTGTGCGTTCGCCAACCCGGCGATGTCGACGCGGAAAGCGCTCGTCTCCAGGAATATCTGAATACCGAATTCCTGGAGACCGCAACGCTTGATTGAGGGAGAATTCAAAAACGTAAAGTGGATTAAAGGCACTGCGCGAACCGTCCGACTAACGCTGGGCTTTCCCGATCCGTGAGAGATAGTGACAATTGACCTCAATTCAGATGCCTATTCTCCTGCGCTATTTGAGAAGCCGGACGGTGAATAATGTCCGGATTGAACGAAGCTGGTTGCCGCTGGACGGATGGAGCTTGCCGTATTCCGCCATTTTCCGGTTGAACGTGCCCAGCCACGGCTGACGTTGAGTGAGTAGAAGCCGGGAGATCGCTGCAAAATGTGACCAAGGGTCCACGACTCATGCAAAAAACCGCTCAAATTTTCAAATTATCGCTCACTTGAACGATAACTTAACCGATAACTTAAATGCCCCTAAGTTTACACTCGCTGAACCTAAATGTCAAGCACTTTCTTACGCCGGGGAATTCCAAATCCCCTTCAAATCGGCGATTTGCCCACGGTGAGGTTGGTGAGCTACAATTCCAGGAGGAGCCTCACCAACCTCTGACCCCGGAACCGACCAGCCGAGCCATCCCCTTCCAGACCGCGGCTGCGATCTCGCGCTGGCCCGCCATATTCGGGTGAAGACCGTCGACATAGTTTCCCGGTGACACCGCATGAAGCAGGGAAATAAATGCGACCGAGTCATCCTTGGCGAGTTTCCTGTATTCGCGGTCGAGCCTGACGAGCGACCTCTCGGTGTTCTCATTGTACTTTTTCTTGACGTTGAGAGGAGATATCGCCTTCAGCTCGATCTGCGTCGGCGAGAGTATCACTATCTTCGTCCTGCCATCATTTTCCCTCACCTGTCCGATCATCCATCTCATGTTTTCGACGCAGCTGTTCACCATGCTGTCGTTGCCATTCTTCAAGTCATTCACGCCGAGAAAAATAAGAAACATCTCCGCGTGCGGATACTTCTTGAGCACAGGGACAATTTCTTCCCTATCGGACGTCTTTCTCCCATTGCGCCCTTCGTTGACAAAGTTCACTTCCGGGTGCTCCTTGGACAGGAAGTATACCCAGCTGTGCCCGTCGACCTTTGCTCCGTGGGTTATCGAATCCCCGAAACAAACGATCGTGCCGCTGATTTTATGCGCTATGATCGAACCTGAGAACAACAGAACACTCGCGGCAGCAATAAAGAAGACAAACCGTTTTTTCATCGCTTCTGCTCCAATCAGCATTCACGCTCCACGAATGGCTCATCTAACCCTGAACCAGTCGAAGTCCGCATATCCTGAATCATTCATCCTTGTCGTGCTCGTACAGAAGATGCCGAGCTTCGAGCCGATCCAGCGACCGGGCTTCGCGAGGAAATCTTCACCGATGTAATGGAATTGTTTCCCGTCAAAACTGTAACTGAAACTGCAAACCGCTCCGGCAGTGACTGAAACCCTCAGATAAACCCACGAATCGGAAGCCCTGGTGATCGCTTTTTCATCTTCAGGGTTTCCCCTGTCGGCTCCTTCGCACGTGGTAAATGTCAAATAGATTTCGCCGGACTTCCTGACTAACGAGATGTAGGCATAGCTGGAACCAAGCACTATCAATCCTGCCCGGTCTCCGTCTGATTTCGGCGAGAAGCGCAGCTTCGTTGTGGCAGTGAATGCCTCCGCCGGAAATTTCTGGGACAATATGTTGGGAACGGTCCAGTAGTTCCTGAAACCGTCCGGAAGTTTTTGCGCGTAGAGACGCATGTAGCCGAGACTGCCGGAAGGAAATGCCCATGTCGGCCCTGGATTCGCCTGCCACTGCCACTGTAATCCGATACTGGTACCGTTGAACTCATCAGAGGTCTGAGGTACTTCGTCGGGATACTTTCCCACATCCGGCTTTGCAAAGGAATACACCGGTTCACCGACGCTGTCACCATTTACGGCCGAACCTATCAGCGGCCACCCGTCTTTCCACATCATCGGCTCAAGAAGATCGACTCTCCCGTAAGCTCCTCTGTCCTGGAAATGGATGAACCATGACTGGCCCCGCGCCGTTTCGATCCACGCTCCCTGGTGAGGACCGTTGATGTTTGTCCTTCCCTGGTGAAGCACCACCCGTCTTTCATACGGACCGTAAATATGCTGCGACCTCAGGACAACCTGCCAGCCGTTTGTCACGCCGCCCGCAGGCGCGAAAATGTAATAGTAGCCCTTACGTTTGTAGAGTTTTGGTCCTTCAATCGTCGGATCGATGCCGTGGCCGTCGTACACAATCACACCGTCATCGAGAAGCTTTGTGCCATCCGGGCTCATCCTGTTCAGAACGAGCACGCTCTTAATACCGGCACGGCTCCCGGCATAGGCATGTATCAGATAAGCCTGGCCATTGTCATCCCAAAAAGGACAGGGATCTTCCAGTCCTTTCCCCGCCTGGACCAGGAGCGGATCGGACCATGGGCCGGCCGCGTTCTTCGCCGTGACCAGATAAATGCCGAAGTCGGGATCGGGATAGTAGACGTAGAGCTTGTGGTCATGGAATCGGATCGCGGGAGCCCAAACGCCGTCGCCCGGGCGCACAGAATCGTAGTGGTCATAAGGTGGAAGGCGAAGGAGGGCGTGACCGATGATTTTCCAATTGACGAGGTCCTTCGATTCGAGGATCGGCAGGCCGGGAACCTGGTTGAAGCTTGAGGAGACCAGATAGAAATCGTCTCCTCTCCTGCACACGTCAGGGTCCGAATAATCCGCGAATATCACCGGGTTCCTGTAAGTTTTGCCCGCGCTGTCCGGGACCCACGGGCCACCGGGTTCCCGTGTGCCGGTCTGTACTCTGCCGGATTGGGAACCGCAAATTGCGAGCGCGAAGAAGAAAACGACGGCTTTCTTTAAGAACCGCATCCTGCATCTCCAGTAGTCGCGACCGAACGATCAGATCGCGGAGCCGGTGGATTTCTGTCTATCTGTCGACTCTTCCCGACCCGCTACCTTTGGCGAGCTTCTCAACTTCGTCGACCGATACGAAATTGAAATCACCTGGAATTGTCTGCTTGAGACACGAAGCCGCAACGGCGAATTCCAGCGCCTGTCTCGTATCGGTCATGTTCAGCAGACCGTAAATCAAACCTCCGGCGAACGAATCGCCTCCGCCGACCCTGTCGACAATCTGCACATCGTAGCGCTTTGAACGGTACGCCTGCCTGCATTCTTTATCGTCGTGCATCACTGCACTCCAGCCGTTGCGGGATGCAGAGAAACTCTCACGCAGAGTAATCGCAACTGTCTTGAAATCGAATTTTTCCTTCAGCCTTCGGGCGAGTTCGAAATAACCTTTTTCATCCAGCTCCCCACTTTCGACATTCGTGGTGCCCGCCTGAAAGCCGAGACTCTTCTCGGCATCTTCCTCGTTCGCGATGCAGACGTCGACGTACTCCATCATCGGCACCATCACGGCTTGTGCCTCCTTCGTGGTCCAGAGTTTCGCCCTGTAATTCAGGTCGGCACTGATCGTAGCCCCGTTCTTCTTCGCCGCCACGCACGCCGCTTTCAGGGCTTCCTGCGCTTTCGTTCCGAGAGCCGGTGTAATCCCGGTCCAATGAAACCACTTCGCGCCGGAGAAGACTTTGTCCCAGTCGAGGTCGCTTTTCCCGAGCTCCGTTACCGCGGCGTTCGCCCTGTCATAAATTACTTTCGAGGCTCTCTGGCTTGCGCCCGATTCGAGAAAGTAAATTCCGAGCCTGTCGCCTCCGCGAACGATGTAGTCCGTTTTGACGCCGTAACGACGCAAGCTGTTTACAGCCGACTGGCCGATCTCGTGTTTGGGAATCTTCGAAATGAAGTAACTGTCCAGGCCAAAATTGGCGAGAGACACCGCGACATTAGCCTCGCCGCCGCCGTAATTTACGTCGAACTGCTGCGACTGGACGAACCTTGAATACCCGGGGGTGGACAACCTCAGCATTATCTCACCCATCGTGACAACTTTATCAGCCATTTGAACTACCTGTAATTGTTCGGGATTCAGCCATTATGCAGTCTTCGTTTCCTGTCGTGCGTCAGCTATACTTTCCATCAGGATTATCGCATTTTCAGTCAGGGCCTTATAGTTTTCCGCTTCGATGGCTTTCTTGTCGAGCAGCGCGGTTCCGACGCCCACGGCGCAGGCACCGGCTTTCAGCCAGTCTCCGGCATTCGTCAGCGTCACTCCTCCCGTCGGCATTAGTTTCAAGTGCGGCATCGGGGCAAGGACACCCTTGAAGAACGCCATACCAACGACATCGGCGGGAAACACTTTCACGATGTCTGCACCGGATTCATAAGCGGTTTGGATTTCAGTCGGAGTGAACGCGCCCGGCATCGCCGGCACGTCGCTCTCGTGTGCGGCGTCGATGATCTCCTTTTTATAAATCGGACTCACCACATATCTTGCCCCTGCATCGATCGCCTTCCGTGCAGTCTCGGCGTTGAGTACAGAACCGACTCCGACGTTCATGTAGCTTCCGATTTCCCTGCTCGCCTCCGCGATTACCTTTATGGCATTCGGAACGGTCATCGTTATCTCCAGACCCAGCACTCCGCCGCGATAAATCGCCTCCGCCACTTTGATGAGCTTATAGGGATCTTTAAGCCTTACGACTGCAACTGCGCCGCCCTCAATTATCTTCCCGACAATTTCTTCTCTTTTCATATCATTGTTTTTTCAAATTTAACCGATTAATGGCCAACACAAAACCTAAAAATACCGCCGCATACATGCTTGGGAAACCGGTAACGATAACCGGACGCGAATTACATTGGTGGGAAGACTGCTGAACGGTCATCCGCGCGGTGAGATTACTCCGGCAAAGCTCGGGATGAGACGCCGGACGTGAGGGCTCTATTTGGCAGCGGAATCAAGAATGAGTTTTTTCTTGATGCAGGTATCGCGGATGACCAGTTCCGTGGGCACTTCCACATGTTTCGGCTGATAGTCTTCCGATTCGCGAACGTGCTCGAGCACAAGGTCGAGGGCAGCCTTGCCGAGTGTACGGGTCGGCTGATCGACATAACTGAGAGCAGGTTTGAGAAACTTGTTTATGCTGGCACTTCCGAAACAGATTATGTCAAGGTCATCGGGTATTCTCACTCCTACGTCGCTGGCAGCCGCGTACACGCCGAGCGCGACAGGGTAGGTCACCGCAAAGATGAATTCCGGCATTTTCCCGCTCTTGTAAATTCTCATGAAACCCTGGTAGCCGTCGTCTTCTCCGAAGCCGCCGTGGATTACCCATTCCGGCTGAAGTGGCAACCCGTGCTTCCTCATCGCTTCCGCAAAACCTTCGTACCTGTTCCTACCGATGTTTATTTCTTTATAGCCGCCTATGTGTGCAATCTTCGTGTAGCCGTTGCTGATCGCGAGCTCGATTGCCCTCATGGCACCGCCTTTGTCATCGACCGTCACCTGGCTTGTCCCGTTCATCTGAAGCACCCTGTCCATGAAGACCAGCGGTACGTTCCGGCTGACGACCTTTTCGAATATCGCACTGTCTTTTGTTTCCTGGGTGATCGAGACGATGATCCCGTCCACGCGCATTGCCATCAATGTCTCGATATGCTTTTTCTCGCGCTCGGCATTTTCCTGCGACACTGTAAGCGCAATATCGTAGTTGTTGTAGAATGCCTCGTCATAGATCGCTTCTATCACGGAACTGAAAAAGAAATGAGCGATTTTCGGAACGACGACTCCGATGGTACTGGACTTGCGTGATGAAAGATTCCTCGCCGCGAAATTCGGAGTGTAACCGAGCTCCTCGGCAACTTTCTTCACGAGCCTGGTCGTCTCGCGTGAGATATCCGGATGCCCTCTAAGGGCTTTTGAAACCGTGACTTTCGACACGTTGAGTTGCTTCGCGATGTCGCTCAGCGTGACGTGGGGTTTCATGTTCAAATTCACCCTCCTATTTAATCAACGCAGTAACTTGACCGGTTACTGTAAGAAAATTAGCGAATTTCCACACCATTTCATAAGGTTTGACGAAGAAAATACCTTCCTTCCCAACCATCAGAGCCTGTAAGCTTTCTTCGCCAGGTCGTATGCGAGTGCCTTACCCAATGAGCGGGCCTCGTCCTTATCAATGATGTGCCGTGCGACAAGCCCTGCGAGGAAATTGGAATCCATTCTTCTCGCGAGATCGTGACGGGCTGGGATGGAAAGGAAAGCGCGCGTATCGTCGGTGAAACCGACCGTATTGTAAATCCCGGCCGTCTCGGTGATGTTCTGCCTGTACCGCGTCATTCCCTGTATGCTGTCGTGGAACCACCATGAAGCGCCGAGCTTGACCGCGGGATAATGCCCGGCTATCGGAGCCAGCTCGCGAGAATATGTGGTCTCATCGAGAGTAAATAGAACCACTGTGAATTTCGGATTGTTGCCGAACTCGTTCAGGAACTCGTGCATGTTTCTCGTGTACTCGGCCCGAACGGGAATGTCTCCACCTTTGTCAGCTCCAAACCTGTCGAAAACTTTCCTGTTATGATTTCTCATCGCGCCCGCATGGATTTGCATGACGAGGCCATCCTCCACGCTCATGCGAGCCATTTCCATGAGCATGTTCGCCGTGAACGCAGCAGCATCGTTGTCGGTGGCCTGACCTTTCAACGCTCTTTGGAAAATCGCATCGGCCTCGCCCTCCGTGAGTCTGTGAGCGTACGGAGTCTCGACTCCCTGGTCCGTCGAAACGCCACCGAATGACTTGAAGTACTCCCGGCGGTTCTCGAAAGCCTTTATGAAGCTCCTGTAGTCATGAATATCGATTCCGGAAATCCTGCTGATCGCCCCGATCTCGTCTTTCCATTTTGGAGACATAATGTTTACCGCGGCATCCGGCCTGAAGCACGGGATTATTCTTTTTTTCCATCCGGACTCTCTGATCTTCTTATGGTAGATAAGCGGATCGGACGGCGAATCCGTCGTATTCAGCACTTCTATGTTGAATTTCTCGAATAGAGTTCGCGGAAGAAACTGCTTCGTCTTCAGCTTCGCGACCATCCGCTCATAGATCTTCATGGCGGTCTTCGAGTTCAGTTTCTCTTCGATACCGAACACTTCAACGAGCTCATGGCGCAACCACACGCCTGTCGGCGTTCCCGCGAAGAGGTGGAAATTGTCGCCAAAGATTTGCCATATCTTACGATGATCTTTCTCTACGGGCGTGCCGTCCATAGTCGGAATTCCAAGCGACTCGAGCGAGATTCCCTGCGAATAAAGCATCCGGTAGATATAATGATCGGGTATTATGAGAAGTTCGGTCGGATCGGGAAACGGCCGGTTCTCCGCAAGGAGTTTCGCCTCGACGTGACCATGAGGACTGATTATCGGAAGATTTTTTACCTTCAGATATAATTCATACGCGCTCTTCCTGGTCTTCTCATCAGGATCAAAAAAACGATATCGGTTAAGTATGCTCTTCTTCATCGGTTTCAATTCCCTCTTTTATACTTTTAGAAATCGAAAAAGTCACTTTCCACCGGGGCTGAAGGTTCATTTACTCCGCGGTGACGGGGCTCGCCTTCGAAAGTAGCCATTCAAAAAGACTCCGTGCCGCGTCCAGATTGTCGAAGCTTGCCGGCAGCTTGCGGTTGTCTATATACTCGTTGTAAAACCAGGGGTCGCCCACAGCGAAGACGAATCCCTTTCCATAGTGTGCCGATGCCATAATGACGTCGCCATTATCGGTCAGGTTAGATTTGGCGGGACTTTTTATTTTGAGCGTGCTGATCTCTTTGAGGTAAATTTTCCTCACACCCTCAAACATCGCGGTCTTCGGCAAGTTCGAGAAAGCGCCGACTTCGAAGTCTTTGCCGACGACGTCGTTGCGACTGTCCTCCTTAAATTGAATTCCGAAACGTTCAGCCAGCCGGTTCAAATGGGTGAATTCGCAATTGCCGCTGTCGTTCGCGAAGACAGCCAGGACGCCGCCGTTTCTCACCCATGAGACTATGGACTCGATTTCCGGGTCGGTAATGTAGTGCGGATCTTTTGTCTCTTGAGGAGTATCCGGGTCGACAATGATATAAATGCTAGCCTTGTCGAGGACAGATTTCGTCGGAGACACACGCGACTCGGATATCCTTGCGCCGAGGTTTGCGATTACTGAGCCGAGTTCGGAATAGCCTGAGTTCGCCGTATCCTCCCAGATATAATGATAGCGGACTTCCCTGCCCTCTGCATTTTTCTTCCATTCATTATTATGGTAACAGTCCAGACAGACAACTTTCGTTTTCTCGGCCTTTTCAATTTCGAGTGCTCCCAGTATAAAGGGCCCGACGCCCTTGAAATCGTTGTCGTCCCGCGGGACCGAGACATAATATTCATATGACCCGTCCCTGTACGGTTTTCCGCCGAGTCCCGCCCCCGCACAGGTATTTGTCAGAGTCGGGTTTCCTCTTGGACCAACGATAATTGAATGCTCAACCAAGCCCTCGAATGCCGCCCCGGCAGCACCGAGATATTTCTTCGACAGATAACCTTTGTTGAAGCCCTTCGCAAAGGCGTAAGCGAACATCGCGGAGGCAGAAGATTCCAGGTAATTTCCCTTTGCGCCGGCTTTGTCGACGACCTGATACCACAATTTAGTCTGTTTGTCCTGGTATTTCAAAAGGGCTGAAGCCAGGCCGCGGAAAATGCTCACCAGCTTCTCCCGGTTGGGATTATCCTTTGGAAAGTAGTCGAGCACATCGACAAGGCCCATCATGTACCAGCCCATCGCTCTTCCCCAGAACGTCGGCGAGTCGCCCGTCTTCGGGTCCGCCCACTTCTGGGTTCTTGATTCATCCCAGGCGTGATAGAATAGTCCGGTGCGCGGATCCCGTGCATGGTCTGCCGTCAGTATAAATTGCCTTGCGATATCGTCGTAGTCCGCGGGTTCCTTGAACATCTCCGCATACTTCGTGTAAAAAGGTTCGGCCATGTATAGCCCGTCGAGCCACATCTGGTCAGGATAAATCTTCTTGTGCCAGAACCCGCCCTCCTTGATTCGCGGCTGCTCCTTCAACTGTTTTCTCAGGATTTGCGCGGCCAGTTTGTATCTCCGTTCCTTCGTCGCCGCGTAAAGGTCAAGGACGACTCGCCCGGGCGTGATGTCATCAAGCCTGTACTCGCTCTGGTTGTAGCTCTTTATGGTCCCGTCTTCGGTGACGTAATAGTCGATGCTATTCTTGACATAGTCGAAATATTTTCTGTCGCCTGTCTTCTTCCACACTTTCCATATGGCGTGGAGGAGAACACCTTCTTCATAGTTCCACGACATGGTGCTGTCATACGTCAGGTAATTGGGAAGCCTCGAGAGAACTGCATCTGTCATCCTCACGGACCACGGCACATCACCCCGCCCCGCGAAATCCCCTGCAGTGCCGTTCTCTCTCATCGCTGCGGGATGGGCAGGGTAATTCGCAAGCCCCGCTAAAGCGAACGCCAATACAAATGAAATTCCTGTCACGTTCTCAGTTGCTCATTAAAAGGGTTGTACTGAA
>JAJYOS010000093.1 GCA_021796055.1 Bacteroidota bacterium | reverse complement strand
CTATGAGAAGCTGAAAGAGTCGCGCGCGATTTCTAATTTCCATGGTAGGGACAATCGCGAATGTCGCGCGGAAAGGATTATGATGAAAATAGACGTAGAAGAATTCAGGGTAAGCGAAGATCAAAAGGCGGATCTCGACAAACGGCCAACGAGAGTAAATCCGATTTACAATTCCAAGAAAGCTTATAAGCAACTTCTTGATGAGCACGTGTCGCAGCTGAGTTCGTTGCAGAACGTCCACTATGCTTCGAACAAGTACGCTGTACTCCTGATCTTTCAGGCGATGGACGCCGCCGGGAAAGATGGCACCATCAGGCACGTGATGTCCGGAGTCAACCCGCAGGGCTGCCAGGTCTACAGCTTCAAGCAGCCGAGTGCCGGGGAATTACAACACGATTTTCTATGGCGAACGACCAAGTGTCTTCCGGAAAGAGGAAAGATAGGCATCTTCAATAGGTCCTATTATGAGGAGGTCCTTATCGTGCGCGTTCATCCGGATCTTCTCGGGGCAGAAGGGATCGATACCGACGAATTGCGCGGTGACAAATTATGGAAAGAAAGATTCAAGGCGATTAGGCATTTCGAAAAGCATCTATATGAGAGCGGTACGAGGGTGCTCAAGTTTTACCTCCACTTATCGAAAGAAGAACAGCGAAGGCGGTTTCTCGAAAGGATAGACGACAAGGAAAAAAACTGGAAGTTCAGCGAAGCTGATATCGCGGAGCGGGAGTACTGGAAGGATTACATGAAGGCCTACGAGGAATGCATAAGCGCGACAAGCACGGATAAGGCACCATGGTACGTTATACCCGCGGACGACAAGGAGAACGCGAGGCTCATAGTTTCTCAGGTGGTCGTCGACGCGCTTAAATCGCTGGGGCTCAAATATCCGAAGACGTCGGGTGGCCGGAGGGAAGAGCTGAAGAACATCCGTAAGAAGCTCGAAGAACGTCGCTGATCAATCTGGCGAAATAGGGGGTGTTGCCACCCCCTATTCACCTGCCCTGCCTAGCAGCCCCCCTGAATTTTTCTTTTGATAATGGTCTTAACAGGCTTATTCTTCGCGTCTGCAATCATTTTGAGGATCGTAACCCGGGCGCCTTCACGAAATTCCTTGACGTCCGCATCCCAGTGGGAACCCGTCGGGACGAACGCGGTAGAGCTAAGTATGTTTTTTCTGAACGTGCCGATTCCACCGCGAAGGATAGCAAGATTCTCGTATCCCAACTCCTTCAGTAAGTAGTATGCTGTTCGCTCCTGAACCTCGTCGTTGCCCACCACAACTTTCTTGAGATGTCTTTGAGAGAAAGTCGAAACCCAGTCTTTACCAAATAAGTCGGACCTCTGGATATTGTAAGAGTTCGGCAGGGCGAGCTCGGCGAATTCTTTAGCCGAGCGGATGTCAATTATCCGGATATTCTGTTCGTGATCGACGATCCGGAAAGCGAGCTCGTCGGCGTCCATTTTGTCAACCGGATGCGCTGCCGTGTACGATGGATCGGTCACTTTCTCGATCATGGCCGCCTTGTGATTGGGCATGAAAATGAAAATGACGCCAAGCGCGATGGCGAACGTTCCCGCTGCCGCGTGCTTAAGCGGCTTGAATTTAAACGAAGGAGCCGACTTACTGTCCACTCTTCTTTCGATAATGGTCGTGACCACGAAAGCGGCGACGGCAACCATAATTATGATGAAAGCGAATACCCCCTGTGACATCCCCAACGAATCGAACACCCTGATTGGTCCGAGCGCCGTCGAAGTGTAGAAGTTTTCGTACAGGGGGAATAGATCACCGAAGGCGAACACGCCAAGGAGTCCCCCGCCAACAAAGAACATCGCATCGACCTTCCCGATCGCGGCGGCGCACACACTTGTGCCCGGGCAGTAACCGCCGACGATGAAGCCGATTCCCATGATAACTCCGCCCACAATAGCGGGGACAAGCCAGGTCGGATTCACATAGATGACATCGGTGTCCAGCAGACCGAAATGGCCGAGGAGAAGCACGCCGCTCATCGCGGTGATCGCTGCAGTGAAGAAAACTCGAAGCACTGTGAAATCATAGCCGTAGAAAACCCCCGCGAGTCGCCGCGAGGAGGAGAAGCCTGCCTGCTCGAGGACAAAGCCGAAGGCGATTCCAAGGAGGAGGGCTACGATGAGATTCAATTGATCTGAAATCAGGTCAGGTACGAATGGTCCCATGATTTACCTCTCATATCCAGAGTTTGCGGCCGAGGTACGCAACCAGGTACCCGGTGCCAAATATTGAAAGCATTGCTATGAATCCGGCGGTCGAAAGGACAGCCATCCCGCTTAGCGCGGCGCCACTGGTGCAGCCGCGTGTGAACTGCGCTCCTATCCCGAATAACGCGCCGCCTATCGCCGCGAAGAACCATCTCGCTCTTGGTTTAACTCTCGGTCCCGCCTCGGTTACCAATTTTAGCCGGTCCGAAACAAGACCGGATATGAAGCCGCCGATCAGGACCCCGGCTATCTCGAACACGAGCCATGATTTTAGAGGGTTCTCTTTCCCGGCGCCGACGTATTGGCCGAAGAAGGGATTTGTCTCAGTAAATCTCGGCGCGATCGCGTTGGAAATCGAGATCGTTGCGTCCTTAATTGCGCCGCTGGCCCCAAGCCCGCGTCCCGTTATGAATATCGTCGCGAGCAAAACAAGCCCGAGGAAGAAACCTGCGAGGTATGGGTTCATATATTTCGTTTTCATTGTGTCACCTCTTTAGTCTCAGCTGCAATCTTGTCCGATGCCGTGGGCGCGGATTCACGCGCTACATTTGTGGTCTCGTCATGGAGATCTTCATAGCCGGTTATCATGGCCCGAAGATTCGAGGTTACCGTGTGCCCCGTGGTGATCAGGTACAGGTGCGCGACGAAGAAGGAAACGAGCAGAAACGCGCCTAGAGTGTGGAGCAAGGCCACCGTCTGCAACCCACTTATATTCAGGCTAAGGACTTCGTTTTGCTGCGGGTAGCGGTAGAACATGTACACGAGGCCGGTTAAGACCATCGTTGGAATTAAGAGAACCTTCAACCCCGCGTAGACAAGTTTCTGAAGAGGATTAAGCTTGGTCAGCACGGTTTTCTTCGTGGGGTGGGGAGCGTTTCTGAATATCCCGAAAATATAGTAATTCGCCTGAGCCTTCAGATTTTTCCACGTCGGGAGATACTGACGCCATTCGCCTTTCGTGATGTGCCAGAAAATTGCCAGCACGATGAGCATGATGAAGCTCCATGCGGCGATGTCATGGTACTCTACGGCCTGTTCGTATCCGAAGAAAGTGAATGAGCCGTGGATCTCGAAGCCCGTAACGCCAAGGAAGATAATGAGCGCGGCCTGCATCCAGTGCCAGAATCGCTCGAACCGGTGATATATATATTCCTTCCTCATTTCATCTGCTCCTCTTTCGTTTACGGTTGACGACTATTCGTGCGCCGCCGTGCATGAAAACGCCCGCCAGCGTCAGGGCCATCAATCCAAATCCAAACCTTTCGACCCACGGGTTGTAATCGCGTCCGGGCATATAGAACCCTCCGACATCCGCGAGCCGTCCGTCGCTGCGCGTGTGGCACTCTCCGCAGCCGACCGCCTTCTCCTTCGGCGCCACCATGTGGTTTATAGGCCAGTACATCTTTGTCTCGGTGAATCCATAATGGCCGCTGTATGGGAGCCCGACAGCGCGCATTCCGGCGGTCGCCGAAGTTTGCCAATTGAAATCCCCCCAGAATCCGCCGTCTCCCTTTTTTGCCGAGTAGAGTTTCGGTTGGATGAGGTAGTCGTTCTTGGTATCATAGATCTGTTCGGCGGTGTGGACCTTCACCGGATATATCTTCGAATCGGGATCGTCGTAGCTTCCCATGAGACGATTGATGTCGAGAGGCTTCGACGGATCGAACTTGTCTCCGAGTAGATAGTGGGTTGCGGTGCCGTTGAACCAGAGATAATTCGGCTTTAAGTCTTTTCCCCATTTGAATGAGCCCTTTATCGACATGTAAACGTCGGTGCCGTTGGAATCTTTGAGCTCGTACGGTCTACCATTCTTCAGCCTCCCCGCTTTCGACCAATCCCAGAACAGCTTCGTCGGATTGACTTTAGCATACTCTGGAATGTGGCAGGTCTGACAGGCAATTTTCAATGTGTGGTTGTTCAGCACATCGTCTTTGTGCGGCATGGGCCCGTGACAGCTTTCGCATTGAACGCGGTTTCTGTTCATCGAAGAGACCGAATACATCTTGCCGAGCATCTGGTGGTTTTTCGCCGTATGGCAATCGACGCATTGCATGTTGACGCCGTCGGTGGCCATGTGTACGTCGATGTCCCTTGCGGGATCGAAGATCGCCTCTTCAAGGTCGCCGTGCTTCACGTTGTTCCCGCCTCCGCCGAAGAAGTGGCAGGCGCCGCAGTTTGCGCGAGTGGGAATTCCGACGTGCTGAGCGGCGTAGCTTAGGTTCACGGACGCGTCCGGCATGCCTGCGCCTTCATTCATTTTTGCGTATGTGCCGCTGTTATCATGGCACGCGAGGCAATCTACGTCGAGCGAGTCGGCAAAGTAAGCCTTGTTGTTCGCATACCCATACCCGACGTGGCAACGCGTGCAGCTCTGCTCGTTGCTTTGAACACCGATGCAGAAATTGTTGAGTATGTTTCTCTTGCCGACGTTTCGGATTCCCTTCCCGGCAATGTACTCCGTCCGCTCCCACTGCCAATGAGAAGAGTGCATGACTTCTTCCGCGCGACCGTTATGGCACGAGATGCAGGCAGCGGTGACATCCTGGGGACGCTTGAATTTCTTTTTGAGTTCGGGAAACAACGAATGATCGACTGACGGTTTTGGCTTCGTCGCGTATTGTTCCTTCAGCTTAGTAAGAGGAGGAGTGTCTGAGCTATTCTTATTGAGCGCTGTGAGGACCAAAGCGGAGAAGGTTCCCAGAACTAGGAGAGCGAGAGCGATTCTTTTCATTCCTGGTCTTCCTGTCGTCTTTGAAATTCGGGTGGTGGTAAAATATCCTTGTAGATCAGAGACTTGATGTTTTCGCAGGTGCCGGAAAGCTGGTACACTTTGCATTCCTTGCAGTCGAGCCCCGCGCGCCGATTGTTGCTGTGCATGTATGTCCAGCACCCGCCGCTTGACCTTAGGAATGCGGGACAATTCTTTCTCTGATCTTCAGGACACTCAATGTGAGACCAGCATGGCACGAGCGATTGCATCCGGCGAATACCTTCGATCGAAATCTTGTGCTCGTTGATCGCGGTTCGTATGCACTTCAGCCGCTCAATGTCCACCTCGGAAAAGATCCTGCGGCCTCTTTCCGACTTAGAAATAATTACGAGTCCAAGCCGATCATACAGCCTGATCGTCTCGACCGATATTCCAAGTGCGGCCGCAACTTCTCCTATGGAGTAGGTTGGTGTAGCCTCGACTCGTGTTTGCATGCCTGTATTTATAAATACAAGGAGTATGCCCAAGATTGAGCGGTTTTACCGGCCATTTGATCGCTGGAGAGTGGTATAATGTCCCAGTCTTGAAAACTTAAACGGTGGCTTGCCGCAATCTACACCATGGTCTTTTTCTGATTCCCCCGATCCGCGTTTCAAGGGCCGCGATTCTCAATAGAATTCCTACGTGAAGGTTAACATATCGCGGAACTTTACTCAATAATCTCAGTTTACAAATAGATAGGAGTGAATATGATAATATTACTTGGCTTCTCGTTCCTGGCAGGTTTAGTGACAATTCTTACTCCGTGTATTTGGCCGATACTCCCGATCGTCCTCTCATCGTCCGTCGCGAGCAAAGGCCGACGGCGACCACTCGGGATAACGTTCGGTGTAATGCTCAGTTTCGGGTTCTTCACCCTTGCGCTTTCTTATCTCGTCAAGGAATTCCATTTCGACCCCGACTCTCTGCGCATCGCGGCGGTGATAATCATAGCATTCATGGGACTCACGATGGTTGTTCCCGCCCTTTCGAGAAGGGTGGAGGGATTCATAAGCAGGCTCAGCGGTTTATTCGGACAGCACCCTAAGAAGGGGACCGGTTTTGGCCAAGGTTTCCTGACGGGTCTCTCTCTTGGGATAGTGTGGTCTCCTTGCGCGGGACCGATACTCGCATCGATAGCGGCGTTGGCTGCCACGGGAAAAGTTGACTTCGCTGTCGTTCTCGTTACCGCGGCATATGTCCTCGGTGTCGGGATACCTTTGTTCCTATTCGCTTATGGAGGACAAGCCCTTTTAACCCGCACTCGTTTTCTATCGGCGCATCTCGGAAGAATACAACAGGGATTCGGCGTGATAATGCTCCTTACCGCCGTCGCAATTTACACGAACTACGACAGGTACATTGAGTCGAAACTGCTGAACGCGTTCCCTGAATTCAGCACTTCTCTAAACGGCTTCGAGAGCAACGGAGCGGTAACGAAGCAGCTCGATCTTCTCAAGGGTATCAAGGATGTGAAATACGTCGATCCACCTCCGGCGCAAAGCGATCTGTTTAACGCAAAATACAAAGCTCCGGATTTCGTCGGTATAACTCATTGGCTTAATACCGACAAGCCGATCTCAATCAAGAGCCTGAGGGGGAAGGTGGTTCTCGTCGACTTTTGGACATATACCTGCATCAACTGCATAAGGACGCTTCCGCATGTTACGGCATGGTACAATAAGTATAAGGATAAAGGTTTTGTGGTCATCGGGGTTCACACGCCGGAGTTTCAGTTTGAGCACAAGACCTCGAATGTCTTGAGCGCGATAAAGATGTACCATATAAAATACCCGGTCGCACAGGACAACGATTACGCGACATGGAACAATTACAACAACGAGTACTGGCCCGCGGAGTATCTCATAGACGCGAAAGGGATGGTGCGGCGGACTCATTTCGGCGAAGGCGAGTATCGTCAGATGGAGATGGCGATCCGGGAGCTTCTCGGCCAGGCAGGCCAGAATGTTACCTCGCCCTTGACGGACATTCCGAACAAAACGCCGGATGGGAATCAGTCGCCTGAGACTTACCTCGGGACGTATCGAATGGAGTTCTTCTATCCATCGGGATCTGTCAATGTCGGGAACCGCCTCTTTGTTCTGGCGAAGGATCCGGCGTTGAACTCTTTCAGTCTCGGCGGGAACTGGGACATAAGGCGGCACGAAGCCGTCTCGGGGAAAGATGCGACGCTGAGTTATCATTTCTATGCGGACAAGGTGTTCCTTGTCCTCCGCCCCGGATCGGCGGGCGCAGGCGCTAAGGTGAAAGTATTCCTCGACGGTAAGCCTGCCGATGGCTCGAACGCAGGCTCCGACGTTAAGGACGGCGCAATCACAATAGACACCGCGCGACTTTACAACCTAATAGATCTGCACGGCAAAAAAGGAGATCACATTCTCGTGCTGGAATTCGAGAATCCCGGTACTGAAGCATTTGCCTTTACGTTCGGATGAAACAACCGGTCCATGGTAAACCGGAGACACGGAGAATGCCGGAGAAGATGGTCGCTCTTCGCCCGGTGTCTCCGGTATTTTCGACCAGGAAGTCTCGATGAAAAGGTCTAAGGTTCTAAACTTGAAAACGAGGATTCAAGATGATCAAGAGTCTTTGGATTGTGCTCGCGGCGTTGGCAGTGGGGGGAGTTGGAGCGGTGTTGAGCAAGGGAACGCGCGGAGTTGCGGGACCTGTTCCATCCAACGGGAAGATAATATCGGGTAGCTTCAACGCCAGTGAGTTCAAGACGAACGCGCAATGGCGGAAGATACTTACGCCGTACCAGTATTATATCATGAGAGAGGCGGGCACCGAAATGCCTTATAGCGGTAAACTCGATCAGGAGTTCAAGCGTGGCATTTACCTGAGCGCCGCGACACACCAGCCAGTCTTCAGTTCTGCCGCCAAGTTTCATTCGGGCACCGGCTGGCCGAGCTTCTGGGCGCCGATCGACTCCGACGCGGTGGTACTCCGCTGGGACTACAGCCTTCCGGGCGAGCCAAGGATAGAAGTGCTAGACAAAGCGGGGAATCATCTTGGGCATCTTTTTTACGACGGCCCGCCGCCGACCGGTGAAAGGTTCTGCATCAATTCGGCCGCGCTGATTTTCGTGCCGGACAGCGGAAAATAGAACCTGAACGCGCCAAAAAGTTACTTGAACTGAACTCTTCCTTGATTGACCGCCGTGGAAACGGTAATGAACCAGAGTGAAAGCCCGGCGAATTTCTCTCCGACCACCTGAAAATCCCAAACTTTTTAGATATCCTGCAATCCCATTTGCGTAACATTATAAATTATCGTGCAATCGGTAGAATCTCAGGCCGTTTACCAAAACCTGAATTTGCCCGGGTCAACTGTCAAATTGCAGTATCCCGGAGGCTCTCTTGTTGCTTCGACAAGGCCCGCTAACTAGCTTTGAAGGTTCACCTTCGATCAATTCACGACTCCTAAAGAAGTTCAGGTCTGAAGAATGGAGATGCCGGATGACAAAACGATTACTGCTTTTCTTTTCAATCATTTTCCTTCCAGTGTCGCAATCGTTCGGCGCGCAGTCCTCGCCCGGCAAATTCAAAATCGTGACAAAGGGTAAGAGCGACTTCCGCATAGTCATTCCCGTTCACCCGGATTCGGTCGAGCTCCGTTCAGCGAACCAACTTCAGAAATATTTCGCTGAGATCAGCGGAGCGGTTCTACCGATAGAACGGGAACCTGCGAGTTTCAAGGATGAGATACTGATTGGGCGGACGATGGAGACCCGACAGCTTCTATCAGCGAAGACGCTCGACTCGCTCGAACCTGACGGCTATCTCCTCCGGACCGTTGGGACGAAGCTAGTCATTTGCGGAGGGACGCATAGGGGTACATTGTACGGTGTCTACTCTCTTCTCGAAGATTATCTCGGATGCAGGAAGTACACCGCCACCGTGACTGTGATTCCGCGTTCTTCATCGATAGTTCTCCCGCAGCTTCATAAACTCTACAATCCTTTCTTCCGGTATCGAGAGGTTTACTACCTCGACACGCAAAGCCAGGATTACTGCGACTGGCAGAAACTCTACTCCCCGGCAGACCAGCAAAAGATGTGGGGGATGTGGGTACACACGTTCGCGAGACTAATTCCGCCGTCAATATACTTCGCGGATCACCCCGATTACTTCTCGGAGGTAAACGGGCAGCGAGTGCCAAACGGTCAGTTGTGTCTGTCGAATCCACACGTCCTGCCGCTGCTCGTCAAGAATCTGAAACGGATGATGTCCGAAAATCCGGGCGCTCAGTACTGGTCGGTCTCCCAGAACGACAATACCAACGAGAGCCAGGATGATTCGAGCAAAGCGCTCGACGAAAAATACGGAGGTCCTTCCGGCACGATCGTCAATTTCGTGAACCATGTCGCCGCCGAATTCCCCGACAAAACGATTTCGACTCTCGCTTACCAGTACACCCGTGCCGCACCGACACATATCAAGCCTGCCAAGAACGTCAACATAATGCTTTGTTCCATTGAATGTAATAGGAGCGAGCCGATCGCGACCGATCCGCGGAGCGCCTCATTTCGCCGCGACATGGAAAACTGGACGAAGCTCACCCACAACATCATAATGTGGGACTACGTCGTTCAATTCAGCAACCTCGTCAGCCCGTTTCCCAACTTCCGTGTCCTTCAGCCGAACATCCAATACTTCGAGCGGAATGGGATCCGCATGGTGTTCGAGCAGGGATGCGGCGACAACGTCGGCGAGTTCTGCCACCTCCGCGCGTATGTTCTCGCGAAGCTTCTCTGGAACCCGAATGTCAATCTCGACTCCGTCATGACAGATTTTCTCGACGGGTACTACGGCGCTGCCGGACCCTACCTCCACAGGTACATAAACATGATGGAAGATGCTCTCGCGAAGTCCGGGAAGGGACTAAATATTTACGGGTCGCCATACGACGCGCTCGACAGCTACCTTACTCCATCGTTGATCAAAAAGTATTCGCGATTATTCGACGAAGCCGAGCGAGCCGTCGCGAAGCGTCCCGCGGACCTTCGCCGGGTGAAGATCGCCCGGCTTCCGCTGGAGTTCGCCATACTCGACATCTCCATGCGTCATCCGACTCCTCAGCTATCCTACTTTGTCAGGCATGGAAGGAACTGGACGGTACGCCGCTCGATGGTGAGGCTTCTCAACTCTTTCGTGACTGAGGCGGAGAAGGCCGGAATCAAGCTGCTACAGGAACACGGCATGTCTCCCGAGCAATACAAGGAGTCGGTGGAGCAGTTTATGCATCTCAGCATCAAGGGGAACCTTGCTTATAAGAAGCCGGTAAGGATACTCACTGAATACAGCAACAAGTACCCGGTTGGAGGAGGCGCTGCTCTGACGGACGGATTCCACGGACCAGACAACTACGACTGCAACTGGCTCGGTTTCGAGGGTGACAACTGCGAAGCTATAGTCGACCTGCAGTCCGTAAAACGTGTCGACGAAATCAAGACTTCATGGCTCCAGGATTGGTATGCCTGGATATGGCTTCCGCTGAAAGTGAAGTTCTCCGTATCCACGGACGGAAAGACCTTCTCGCCGGTAGGAGAAGTTCCCGATATTGTTCCGGATACGACCAACGGAGCGTTCGTCAGAAATTTCGACGTGAAGTTCCATCCCGTTAAGGTGAGATACATAAAGGTTGACGCCATCTCGCGCAAAGTCTGTCCAGTTTGGCACCTAGGCGCCGGGCAGAAGAGCTGGATATTCATCGACGAGATAGTCGTGAAATAGAAAGCCGGGCGTTTTGAAGATCCTTTCTTTACGCGTGCGGATGGGATATTGATGTTTCCGCTTCTTCTGACTAAGTTTTGGCATCAAGGGCTTCATGGTCAAGAGCTAACAGCCAGGCTGTCCTCCGGGCCGAAGAGTTGAAGGAAGAGGTTCGGGGGCTTTTCGGGAGCGATTCATACAGCCGATGCTACAAAGACTGCAGGCTCTGGCCGAGAGCCCGGCGCTCAATTAAGGAGGGTGAGAGATGAAGAAGGTCGTGATACTGCTTCTGTTAATGACGTGCGCCGCATCCGCGCAGTGGTCGGATACGATCGACACGATTACAACGGGAAATTTCAACGACATCAATCCGCAAGTGGATCACGCCGGTCTTGGTTTCCCCTTCATAACAGGATATAAGACTGTTCTGCCTAGTGCATGGGTCGTTTTTGAAAGATGGGGTGGTAATTACGACGCGATAGTGGCGCTGAAATACGACGCTACTACATCGAAGTGGGATACGAGCGTCGTTACGATTGCGGGAGAAGATTCCGGCATCGTCCGGAAATACCCGGACATTTGTACGGTGAAGAACGGGGTCTCTATCGCGGCGTGGCAGCAGAAGTCTGACAGCGTTTGGAACATCTACTACAGCCTGGGAAACATCAGCAGCGACCTGTGGTCGACGCCTTCGCCTCTTACGATGGATTCCGTCAGCAACACAAACGTCGAAGTCAGGCCTCTTTCGGATTCGAGCATGGCCCTGATCTGGAAAAGGGGGAACGCCTTTCTCTATTCGATTTACAATTCTGGCGGGTTCTCGGCAACAAGGACTCTTACCTTTACGAATTCAGGCAATTCTGAATTTGATTTTGACGGCAGCTATTTTGTGTGGACCGTGCAGAACCTCGCTGGAAATATGTTCTGCGCGGAATCGGCTGTGAAAGATTCCGCCGGACTCCACATCTCACCCCCCGATTCCATCGGTGCCGATGGAAGCATAACCGATCCGAGTTTTACGATCGACAATGGTGAGCTTGGGAAAACATTTACATTCAACGTAAGCGCAAACGGCAAGCGGTCTTCATGGTGGTACTATTATTATGGAATAAACGGTTGGGTAACCGCCGAGCTTGCGGGCGGAGCAAACGCTGATTACATTTTCGCGAGGCAGCTCAGTTATCCTCAGTTGACCGCCAGCACCAAGTCGCCAAAATTTACAGTGCAGACATCATATTTTAACTGGATGGTCACCGCCGAAAAGATAGCGGCTTCCGACACGTCGATCGTTTTCTTCGGCGACTCTCCAGACAGCATTCTGCCTGGGAGCGATCCCCTCATCTCTCCTCTTGCCTTCGTGGTGTGGCAGAGCGACAAGTCTGGTCCATTTCACCTTTATTCGCGAGGGTACACTTTTGTAAGTACCCCAGTTGACCAGCGGTCAGCGCAGCCGTCTTCGTTCGGCCTGTCCCAGAACTATCCTAATCCGTTCAACCCAACGACG
>JAJYOS010000092.1 GCA_021796055.1 Bacteroidota bacterium | reverse complement strand
CCGGCGGCCTGCGCGGTGACTACAACCGTCTTACCTTGAATACCTACCGACTCCATGCGGAAGTCAATAGTGAGTTTTTCTCCCTCTTTCACCCTAATGCTTTTCGTCTCGTCTCTGTAACCGACATAGGTAGCGCGAATCTTGTACGAGCCAGGAGGCACGTTTACTATCGCGTATGCGCCGTTCAGGTCTGATGAGGCTCCTAAACTTGTGCCCACCAGCATTACAGTGCATCCCGGAAGCGCGCTGCCGGTCTGAGCGTCTAATACGTGCCCTCTGATATTTGCACTTGCTGCAAAGGCGGTTCTCCCTCCCGCAAGAAAGAGAATAGTCAACAGAATCATGAAATTAGTAACAGACTTTTTCCTCATGTCTTGTCGCACTCCTTTATGAATTAATTGAATATTGAATACTTCTGAAAGCGACCCGGCATGCGTTCACCACTCTCTTAACGTCCCCGCTCTCTTCAGATCCGGAAGACATAAGAAAATGAGTGCAGAACACGCCTCTGCGCCGTAAGTGAGCATAGTCCCGACTTTTGAAGTTGCCTTAGTTAGCTAGAGCCCCAATAAGATGTAGGGCATGCGAAAGACTCGTTGCCATTTTGTGATTGCTCGGGAGAATGAGACTTGAAACAGCCCCTGGACCGGCCTCAATGAAATAAGCCACGTATGAAGATGGAAGACCTGTAAGCATTACTCGATCTCCTTATGAGTCGTACTTTTATTTCAATTTTGCGGAAGGATGCCCTGAGAGAAATGAACGCGATGATTAGTCCCCTGATGGAAAACGGCTGTCAATTTGGCAGGGAATAAATCCGTAACAACTACGCGATCTTTTTCTCCTTAGTGTATTTAACAGTGCATCAACTTTCATGGAATATGAACCCTCTGCGCCACTAAGTCAAGGGTTTTATGAAAGAATTTTCATCAGTTATCGCAAAATCGCTCAAAATTGGAATGATTAACTGCAGCGAGTGCGCTAATGAGCCGGTGTAAAACAAAAAGCCGAAACCGAATTCCATACCGTATAGTGAAGTTCTTAGAGGATGAAGCTACCCTGGAAGGCGGTAATCGCATCGTATCTGTTCCATGATGACTCCCGATACAAACTTCCGCTTTGAGGAAGTGTTCCATGATCTGCTGGTCCGTTATCCGACGTGGCGTTATCGGAAAATCGGGATAAAATTTGGAGATGTGGGAAGGAATGTTGAACTTAGTCGAACATTCGAGTGATGCGGCAGCAATCCGGAATTGGAAATTGATTTCTCGTTAGGCGTGTATAAATAAAAGATGGATCCATAGACGATGATTGCCTGGTAGGGCTGCTAACAAACAGACACATCAAAGGAGAGACATGACGAAGTTCCGTTTTTTCTTACCTGTAATTATACTGGCGTTGATTGCGGCATCGTGGACGCCGTCGGTGCAAGGGCAAACACTTCAGGATTCGGTGGCCGCCATGGCAAGAGCTTTCAAGGGAGATGTCGGCATTTATGCCATCAATCTGCAAAATGGCGATACGGTTTCCTATAACGCCGAAAAAATGTTCCCAACAGCAAGCGTAATAAAGATTTATGTGCTGGCGAAGTTGTACCAGGAAATCAAGGAGGGGAGGCTTTCGATGAACGATCAGGTTGTCCTCCGCGATTCCGACAAAGTGCCAGGGAGCGGCATTCTCCTCTTCATGCACAATGGCATGAAGTTGACGCTGGGCGACCTGTCATGGCTCATGATAAACATGAGCGACAACGTGGCCGCGAATCTCCTGACTGACGAAGTCGGCGGAGTTATGAAAGTAACCGACTTCATACGGTCACTTGGATTCAAGCACACCATGGAGCTTGCCAAGATATTCGACAGAAACGTCTATCCCGATTCTACGCTCAGGAGAGAGTACGGCATTGGCGTTACCACACCGCGCGAAACCGCGACTTTCATGAAAGAGCTTTACGAAGGAAGGATCGTGAGTAAGAAGAGTTCCGAAGCGATGATAAAGCTGATGGAATACCAGTTCTACAATACCAGCATACCGCGCTTCCTTCCAACTTACCGTGACACCATCGAGATAGCACACAAGACAGGGGCCCTCAACGCGACCCGGAACGATTGCGCGATCATATACACCCCGAGGACCAATTATGTACTTTGTGTTTTCACGACACACAACAAAGACCAGCGCTGGATCACCGATAACGGGGCGGAGGTGTTTATCGCGAAAGTATCGCTCCTTATCTACAAAAGCTTTGTGAAAAAAGAATTCTGAACCGAGGGTTGCGCTAATGTTCAAAGATCATCCAAAGGGCCTGTTTGTGCTCTTTTTCACGGAAATGTGGGAGAGATTTGGGTTTTATACCGTCCTTTCGATATTCGTACTCTACCTGACGGACAATTTTCACTGGAGCGAGGCAGCGGTCGGAAATGTCTACGGAATATTTATCGGGACCACTTTTTTTCTCCCATTGATCGGAGGCTGGATAGCGGATCGATTTCTTGGATACGGGAAGACCATATTGATCGGGCTGTGCACGATGGCAGTTGGCTACGCATTGCTCGCGACACCGACGACCAAGCCGTGGCTGTTGTTTACCGCCTTGGTTGTCATATCCTCCGGCACGGGGTTATACAAAGCAAACATTTACGTGCTTGTAGGAAACCTCTATCCTAAGACGAACGCCGCGCTAAAAGATGCCGCCTTCAGCATATTCTACATGGGAATCAACCTCGGGGCTTTTCTCGGCCCGATAGCGGCTTCGTCCATCAAATCCTTCATGGTGGACCACTATCACCTTTCGCTATCGCACGCGTACAACGCGGGATTCGGCGCCGCGTCAGTCGGAATGCTTCTCGCCATAACCATCTTTCTCTCATTCAGGAGATTCCACAAGATGGCCGACTATCGCGTAGGGAGCCGCACGGCGCCAGTCGCATCGGATATCCAGATAACGAAGGCAGTGGAGAAAGACAGGATAATTTCGCTTCTAATCGTTTTTCTCTCCGTGATCTTTTTTTGGATGGCATACTACCAGAACGGTTACACGCTGACGCTCTTCGCGAAGGATTACACGGCGTCTTATGTCGGGCGGTTCACTTATCTCCTCTTCGATCCCGTGTCGTTGCTTTCCATTCTTGCGATCCTTCTTTCATTTTCGATAACCATGTCGAAGTCGTCGACGAAGAAAGCGAGATGGATCGGCGCGCTCGTCATGCTTGCGGGACTCGCAACAATGACCTTCAAGGTGATCAGTTTCCCCGATAGCAACTTAATTTCTCCGGAGAGTTTTCAGGTGTTCAATCCGCTATTCATAATCTTTCTGACACCGATCCTGGTTGCGATATTTGGTTACATGGGAAAGAAGTCCAAAGAGCCAACATCGCCGACGAAGATGGCGATCGGCATAAACGTCGAGGCGCTCTCCTTCATCGTCCTGATCGTGGCCTCGTTCGGTCTTCCAGCATTCAGTGCCGTCACGCACACGAACTTCGCTCACGTCAGTCCGTACTGGTTGATAGGATCATATTTTTTCATAACGGTAGCCGAGCTGTTCCTTAGCCCGATAGGATTGTCATTCGTATCGAAAGTGGCGCCGCCGAAAATGAAGGGGGCCATGATGGGTGCGTGGTTCGCGGCGCAGGCGACGGGGAGCTATCTGTCGGGTTTCGTGGGCAGGTTCTTCGCGGAGTGGCAGCTTTGGCAATTCTTTCTACTGCTGGTCGCGACTTCGTTGCTTGCAGGATTGATCGTGCTATCCTCCCTTGGAAGGCTCAAGAGGTCGAGCGCGTGACAACGTTTTGGGAGTTGAGTTTTGTAAAAACTTCTTGACAATGATTACACTGTTGACTAACATCAGAACGTAATAAGAAGCAGCCGGGGGCGCATAAGCTGGCTAGCACGTTTCCGGAGATGAGCTAACGAAAGAGGGTTTGCGGTGTTCGCGGCCTGTCGAAAAGGTCTGACGCTCTGCTTTTCGGCTTGTTATATTAAGTACAACGTTGGAGTCTGTTCCCGCCGTTGTTTGCCCGCGATTCTACCCTCCTTCATTTCAGATCCGATAATTTTCTTAACATCTCTGCTGGTCTTGAGGCATAAACTTCAGACCCGGTGGACATTGAAAGACACACATGGGAATCTCTATATCCTCGGTTTCACATTCTGATCTGGCTCCGGTGATCGAATTGTGGAACAGGGTGAATCCGCTGGATGCGATCACCGTCGATCTTCTGGAGTCGCGAGTACTTCTCGATGAAAACTTCGACGAAAACACTTTCCTTGTCGTGAGGGAAGGCCAGCGGATCGTCGGTTTCCTTGTATCCACTTACGCGCGCCGCGTTCCTCTTGGGGATCATGATCCGAAAGGCGAACGTTGTTGGATCACCGCGTTCGGCGTCGACCAAATGTACCGCGGAAAGGGTGTGGCGACGCAAATGTTCTCCGCTCTGTTCGATAAGTTCCGCGCGCTTGGGAAGAAGGAATGCTTTGTCGCCACCTACGCGCCGGGATACTTTGTCCCCGGAGTTGATTCCAAAGAGTATCCTGCGGCGATTTCATTTTTGAAGAAACAAGGTTTCGAGGAAACCTACCGGCCGCTCAGTATGGATGCGCCTCTCGCCCTTTTCAAGGTGACGCGCGAGCTGGAAGAGAAAGAGGAGCGCCTCATTGAGAGTGGTATAAAAGTGAGGACTTATACTCGTCAGGATCTTCTTTCGTTCATGAAATTTCTGGAGGCCAATATGCCCGCCGACTGGGTGCGCGTTTCGCGCGCGAACCTGCGGGATTTGGCCAGGGGCATTTTCAAACCTGATCAAATATTCATAGCTGTCACCGGCGAGCCAGGCTCTAAGAACGGCGAAGTGATCGGCTACTGCCAGTTTGAGGAAGCCCACTTCGGCCCTTTTGGCGTTGCGGGCAAGTACCAGGGGAAAGGCATAGGCACGGTTTTGCTTGGAAGGACGCTGGAGCGTATGCGCGCGAGGGGGCTGCATAATGCTTATGTCCTTTGGACAGACGACGCGGCGGCCAGGGTCTACTCGAAATTTGGATTCAAAGAGACGAGGCGATTCTCGGTTATGCGGAAATCGATTGCCTGATTCCATGATGCGCAACGACCTACCAACGCGTAACGGCTTGCCGCTCCATATTATACCCGCGGCGTTGATTCCATGGACGAAATTTCCGTGAAGATAAATAGAAAGGAGGGAAGGGGATGATCCCACAGGAGGAGCCTGCCGCATCGGGCCCGGCGAGGCTGATATCGCTGGATGTCTTCAGGGGACTTACCATCGCGGGGATGATCCTTGTGAACAATGCCGGTGACTGGTCGCATGTTTACCCTGCGCTCGCCCACGTTGAATGGAATGGCTGGACTCCAACGGACCTGGTGTTCCCGTTCTTCCTGTTTATCATCGGAGTCGCGATGCCGTTCTCGTTCAGTAAGAGGCTCGCGAAAGGTGAGAGCCGTGGAAAACTCCTGAAGCATGTTTTTGCGAGATCGTTAATGCTTATCTCGCTTGGGATGCTCCTGTCCGGCATCCCCAACTTCGACTTTTCGCACAGGCTGATCCTCAACGTGCTGCAAAGAATAGGGCTTATCTACTTGATGGCCGGAACGATTTTTCTATTCACCGATGTCGTGTCACAGGCCGTCGTGGCAGTCTCATGCGTCGTGATTTACTGGATACTGATGCTGGCGGTGCCGGTGCCCGGATACGGGGCGGGCGTCCTCGCGCCGGTGGGCAACATGTGGTGGTACGTTGACAAGGTGCTTCTCCAGGGTTGGCACCAACATCTGCTCGTCGTGGGGCAGTATAGACTCCATCACGCGGAAGGAATTCTCAGCCTTATCCCCTCTATTTCCACGGTGCTTCTCGGATCCCTTACCGGACATTACCTGAGGTCCGGCAGAAGCGGAATAGAAAAGGCCGCAGGGATGCTCGTCTTCGGAAATTTCGGCATCTTGATCGGTTCGGTGATGGCCATCTGGTTTCCGATTAACAAGCTCTTATGGAGCAGTTCCTACGTCGTGTTCACGGCCGGGGTGGCGCTCGAAGTCCTCGGCGTCTGCTATTGGCTTGTAGATGTGAGGGGTTTCAAGAAATGGACGCAACCTTTCCTTGTGTTCGGATCGAATGCGATTACTTCATTCTTTCTCTCGACTTTTGTCGCGCTCATCCTCGATATAGTCTTTGTCTCGGTATCCTCGCCGGCGGGCGCCGCAGTCAGGGAGAGTCTGAAGAGTGTCATTTACAACGCTGTCTTTGCGCCGCTGGCGAGCAGCTACAACGCGTCAATGCTGTACTCGATAGCTTATCTGCTGCTATGGTACGGCGTGATGTATATGTTCTACCGAAAGAAAATATTCATAAAGATCTAAATTGAGAACTGTATTTCGTGGTTACGTTTTCTTATCTCCGCTTCTGTTTATTTTAAGTTATTGGATGATGAAGAGCGGACCGGTTGAAAGAAAGGACGGGAAGATGAAGGACGAGAGGAGGACAATTCTTGCGATCGGCGCGCACGCGGGCGATATGGAAATAGCATGCGGCGCCGTTTTGGCGAAGCAGGCGAAGCTAGGTGACCGCATCGTCTTTCTTCACATGACACTCGGCGAAGGAGGTAATCCGCGAATGTCAGCCGAGGAATATGGGGCGCAGAAAAGGAGAGAGGCGGTTGAAGTCGACAGCCTCCTGGGCGGTGAAGCCATCTTCGGGCCCTACAAAGACGGCGAAGTACCGAACGATGAGACGGCGAGAAGATATGTCGCCAACGTGATCAGGCTGGTGAAGCCGACAGACATCATCACTCATTGGAAGAACAGCATACATCCCGATCACGCCAATACCCATGCCATCACCGTGGATGCTGTCCTCCTCGCGAGCCTGCCGTCCGTTTCGACCGTCACTCCGTATTCAAAGTCGGAATACCCCGCGTGGAGAGGAGTGAGGAGAGTGCTCTATACCGAGAATTGGGAAGATATGGAGGGATATCAACCATATATTTACGTCGATGTCACCGAATCATTCGACACGTGGGAAAAAGCAGTCGCCAAGTATGAATTCATTGGCGGAAAAATATCGAGTTTTCCTTATCTCAATTACTATAAAGCGCTGGCCACAGTTCGTGGGGCGGAGGGCGGGTTCCGTTACGCAGAGACCTTCGACATTGACAACTTCGAGAAGAAAGTCAGATGGAAAAGCCTGGAACCGTGAAGACGCGGACTGCAACGTCCCCCAATGAAGTAAATACAAATAAGCTTCCCACAATCGAGACGTTTGGAGGCAAAGAGGAAGCTGATGTCATAGATTTGTGGAATCAATGTCTCGTTCGTGATCCGATTACGACTGACATTTTCCGCAGGAAAATTCTCCTCGATGAAAATTTTGATCCGCGCGGTTGTTTGGTAGCCTTCTCCGGAGGACGCGCGGTTGGTTTTTCCGTGGCCCTTCGAAGGAAGCATCCATATTACGGGGCAGGTCTGGAACAGGGCACGGGATGGATTACGGTTTTCTTTGTCCACCCTGATTTCCGCAGATCGGGCCTTGGAGAAAAGCTCATCGAGGCATCTGAATCTTTCCTGAAGAGCGTGGGCGTTACGGCGGTGTACGTGTCGTCCTATACTCCAAACTATTTTGCTCCTGGGATCGACCTTGACTCCTACCCGGAGAGCCACACTCTTCTCCGAAAGCTCGGTTACAGGCGATTCGAGAGAGTATACAGCATGCGGCGATCGCTCCTTGATTTCGAAATTTCCGCCGAAGGCGAAGAAGCGAGTAAGTCCCTCGACGCGAGAGGGATCAGTATTCGTGTGTTCGAACCGATGTATATTTCCGGGCTCCTCAATTTTCTGGGGACCAACTATCCAGGTGACCTTTTCAGGGTCGCGTTTGAGGAATTGAGACATGATCCCAATACCAATCGCATACTCGTGGCAGTGCAGGACCGCCGTGTTGTCGGATTCAGCCATTATGAGAACGAACACTTCGGGCCGTTTGCCATCGACCAGTCGCTGAGCGGCATGGGAGTCGGCACGTGCCTGTATGACCGCACGGCGCTTCAGATGAAAGAAAAAGGGATTCAGAACCTTTGGCTCGCTTGGGCCAACGGTCACGCCAAGGATTTTTATTACAGACGCGGACTTAAGGTCACCAGACGATATGAGATTATGCTGAAGGAGCTGAAGTAGTCAGTGCGTTTTCTAACAGGCGCCGCGGGTATTGAATGAACCGCGCAGAGCTCCGGCCGGTGGGGTGGACTATAACCAGATGAGGAGACATGAACTTCCATCTCATTGACTGGGTGATCCTTGTGGTCTACCTCGCAGGCACGGTCTACATCGGACTGAGAGCGAGAAGATATGTGGAGAACATGGAGGGGTATTACGTTGCCGGAAGAAAGGTGAAAGTCGCACTCGGTTCGGCGACTCTCATCGCCACTGAAATCGGGGTCGTGACTTTTATGTACTTTGGTCAGCTCGGCTATCTCACGGGGTTCTCTTGTTTCATACTCGGATTGATTGGCGTGTTCGGTTACATGGTTATCGGAAAGACCGGGTTCATTGTCTCAGGCTTGAGACGTTTGAAGGTAATCACGATCCCGGAATTCTATGAGCTTCGATACGACAAATCGGTAAGATGGCTCGGCGGAGTCCTCCTTTTCGTCGGAGGCGTACTCAACATGGGCGTCTTTCTCAGATTCGACGGGATTTTCCTGACCGAAACGATGGGACTTGGCGAGAAGGAAAAGGCTGTCGTCATGGTGATAATGCTCATCATCGTCGTCAGCTACACGATCCTCGGCGGGATGTTTTCGGTTGTGATAACAGACTTCATTCAATTCGTGGTCCTTTCATTCGGCATGCTCATCGCGACGATATTCGTGCTGTCGAAGGTAAGCATGGCTTCTATCGCCCATACCGTCGTAACACAGTATGGGAAAGATGGCGTCGATCCGATAACCAATCCGCAGTTCGGCTGGGTCTTCATATTTTGGATGCTTGTCGGAAGTATCGCGTTGTCGGCTTTGAATCAGCCTGCCGTTTCAAAGTCGTTTGCTTCGGAATCTCCGGAGGTGGGCAGGAAAGTGTTCCTCTTTAGTGGGTTCACACTGGCCGGAAGATATATGATCCCGATGCTTTGGGGGGTCGCCGCGCTGGCAATGTTTGGTCCGAAGATCAATTCGCTGGTCGCCATGCCGAGACTTCTCGGTACGCTTGTCCCGTCAGGGCTGCTTGGGCTGATGGTGGCGGGCATGCTCGCCGCATCCATGTCGACTTATAGCGCGTACCTCCTTGCATGGAGCACTGTGGCTACGAGAGATATCATTGCCCCTCTCCTGAAATCACCGATGTCGGACAAGGCTAACGTAGCCATGACGAGGATCGTCGCTGGCGCGATAGGAATATTCATGCTGGTGTTCGGGTTATTCTACCAGCTCCCGTCGACCGCCTTTCAATACCTTTCGCTTACCGGCGCGATGTATGCGGCGGGAGCTTTCGCTTGCGTGACTGCCGGACTCTATTGGAAAAAGGCGAACATAGTGGGAGCGTACTCCGGCCTCGCGCTCGGCGCCGTCGCCCCTGCCGCCTTCCTGGTGCTTTCTCAATTTCAGGACACGCTTCCCAAGGGACTCCACTTTCTTATTAACGTCAATGTCTCCGGGTTCCTGAGCTTCGTGCTCGCGGCGGCGGGCATGGTGATCGGCTCGCTGCTGACCCAGAATACGCGCCCGCCGGTACAACTGCCGAAGTCTTATTATGATGACGAAGCTGGAGGTAAATCGTATGTCTGAAGCGAGCATTGTTTGGATCATCATGTACGGTATCTCCACTCTCGCCTTTTTCGCGGTGGCTGCGGGAATCACGTTCTACGGTATCCAGGATCTCAGGTCCCTCCTGTCGAAAGCGAATAAGAAAGTCGTGGAAAGGAAGAACGAAAAACGTGAAGGTTAGCCTTGGCAGGGGTATAGATCGGCGTTCGAGGGCAAACGGAAGCGTATCTGGTTTGATTCTTATGGCGGTTTATTTTTCAGTTATGCTTCAAAGCGTCGCTGGATTTGGCGCGACTTCTTCAACTTCCAAAAGTTCAACGCTTCCGTCCGAACGGGCCTTTGAACATGCGTCCCACTTGAAGTCCAGCCTCGTGAAAGTGAAAGTGGATGCGGGGACGATTGTTTCCAGGGTGAGTCCGTACCTTTACGGATTGAATGTGGCGAGGTGGGATGAAGATCTTTTTCCGGGTCCGGCGAGGGACATGCTCCTAGACTGCGACCGGGATGCGATAAGGAAGGTCAAGGAAGCGGGCTTCACGATGCTGAAGTATCCCGGCGGTAATGACGCCGACCATTACATTTGGAACAGTCCCGAAAACAGCGCCGGAGAAATGAACACAGACGAGTACGCGGCTTTCCTTAGAACCATCGGCGCTCAGGGATTTATTACCGTGAACTTCAATGAGCCCCCCTCCCTCGCGGCCGAATGGGTTAGGTATTGCAACAGGGTCAAAGATTACGATATAAAATACTGGGAGGTTGGCGACGAGCAATGGGGAGCATGGGCGGCCGGACACACGACGCCCGAAAAGTACGCGAAGCGATTTATTGAGTTTGCAAAAGCGATGAAGGCTGTCGATCCGACTATTAAGATCGCCGCGGATGTCAAGCCTTCGGATGATCCTAACGACTGGACTTGCCGTGTGCTGAAGGCCGCAGGCAATTACATCGACATAGTAACTTTTTCTTACTACCCGCTGACTGACAAGGAAGAATATCCCGATTCGCTCTTCGCAAGTCTGGCTACTTACCGCCGAGATTACGATGCAATCCGCCATGCGTTGCAGGAGACACTCCCGCTGGTTGATCCTGCACACGGGTTGGAAAGAGCCGATACGATGTGGATCGCCGACGTCGGCTACAACTCCGTCAACAGCAGGCCGGGACCGATAACGCTCTCCATCGCGAACGCGCTATGGACCGGAGATCTTCTCGGAACCATGGCAGAACTCGGCGAGAAAATTTCCTGCTTCTGGGCGCTGCACAACTCGTACCCACCGGGGAAGGGCGATTACGGGATATTATCGGAAGATGGGAAGAACACGCCGAGTTACAGCTACTACGTGTTCCCGGCTTACACCCGCCTGTTCGGCAGCGAGGTGGTACGGTGCGTCTCTTCCGATCCGTCGTTATCCGCGTACGCGGCTACTTATGCTGCGGACACACTTGCGATTATTTTAATCAACAAAGACGCGAGGCGGACAAAGAACGTAGAAATCGATCTGATTGATTTCCAGCCTGAATCGAAAATGACAGGATGGATACTTGACGATAGCCACAAGCTTGATGAATCGCGAGACTTGCCACGGGCAGCGGACAAATTTATTGAGAAGGTACCTCCGTACTCGCTGGTCGTCCTGCATCTTTTGAGAAAGGGAACCATCCTGGCTCCCATCAACCTCGCGCTCCACGCGCGCGCGACCGCGTCATCAAGCGCTAAGAACGGTCCTGACTTCAGACCTTCGAGTGCCGTCGACGGGAAGATGTACACGCGTTGGGCGTCAGCTGCTCTATGGGGAGCCGACAAGGGGTTAGACCCTCAATGGTTTCAACTCGACTTGAAACGTCCTCGGCACTTCAATGAAGTCGTTATCCATTGGGCAAAAGGCTACGGCATAGATTTTAAACTTGAGGTCTCTGCCGACGGCAGAAGATGGAAAACAATTTTGAATGAGACGAAAGGCGTTGGTGGAACAGAAAGGATAAAATTCGGAGCAATAAAAGCCCGATACTTACGGCTCAATGGAACAAAAGGTTCTCCGGCAATTTCGAGTTACTCCATTTATGAGTTCGAAGTATTCGATTCTACGAATGAGTGAAAACGGTTCGCGTTCCGAGATTGGACGACATGCAGATTATTTTCAATTGATTGCGGGATTCAAAATAGGAGAAGCACAGGTGGCGGAAAGAAGAGTAAAGCTCGGCTGCGAACGGCTGATGGGTTCGGAGCGAGAGCTCATCGCCGGTAAGCAAGTCGGCATAATCACAAATCACAGCGGCGTTCTGCCGGAAGGGGAACACATAGTCGATGTTCTGAGAACGGGTAACGACGTGTCGATCAAAGCCCTCTTTTCCCCCGAACATGGGATAAGGGGCGATGCTCCAGCAGGCAAGCATCTCGAGAACGAGGTGGATCCAAAGACAGGCGTTCAGGTCTATTCGCTTTATGGCGATCATAATAAGCCTGATGTGACTATGCTTAGCGGAATAGATGTACTCATATACGACATTCAGGATGTGGGCGTCAGGTTCTATACTTACATAAGCACACTCGCCCTGGACGCCTGAGATGAT
>JAJYOS010000091.1 GCA_021796055.1 Bacteroidota bacterium | reverse complement strand
TTCCCGTGGATGACGCGGTTGGATCGCGTTCGACGCATACAAGATTTGGCTTGTAGAGAATGAATCGGAGAGATGTCTTGCCAGCTTTGACTGTAATTGTGTTCCCCTCTGCCGAAAATGAACTGAAGTTGCCGATATACGACTGCGCCCACACGGCGCCCGATATGAAGAGGAGAGCCGCGGCGAGGACAATCTTGCGTCCCAGGTGATTTAATTTGTTAGAATGCATTTAGACCCTTTACCGTTAGAGTTTCACAACTGCATTTGATTCTCAAGTTCCGTGCCCGCAGATATCTTTGAAATCACTTGATTGCCGCAGGAATTTGGGCGTTTCGGATCGTATTCAGATTTAGTGCTGTGCGGTCAACGTGCGCCTTTGATAAGAGTAGTTATCAAAACGAGAAGTGCTCGCGTTTGTAACTTAAGGTTAACCGGCTTGACAATCATTAGAGTTCCTTGTTAATTTGGCCAGTCACACGCCTTTCGAGTTAGAGAAGTACAAAAGGATTTGGTCTTGCTAATTGTTTTTCAGCGTCAAGAACGAGCGGCTCCCGCCCGAGATTCTATTCCTCATATTCTCAACGCCGTGAAGCCCGTTGCCGAATTTACGGGGGAAGGCCGCGCCCGTATAGGATGTTGATACAACTACCCAGCTTGTTCACCCCATCTTGCAAGAGACTCCTTGCATTTCCAAGCGGGCATTTCATTGGCTGTTCTGTGGCCGGCGGGTCACTTAACAAACCGGAAGGAGCCGATGCTCGCAATTATTAAGAGGATCTTAAAGTCCACCCACACCCTCATCATCGTGTTCAGCGCTATCCTGGTCGCTTTGCTCTTCTACGCTTTCCCGCCTCTTTGGGAACTTGGGGCCAACAGCGGGAAAGGGGTAACGATTAGTCTCGCTGACGATATAAGTCCCGCCTACAGAGAAGTCATCAACGACTTCAATAAGGAGTACGAGGGGAGGATTCATGTGGAGACGATCAACATACCCTTTTCAAAGTTCAGCACAAACCAGAGAAAGGAATTATTCGACCGCTTCTTCAGGACGAAGAGCAGCCAGGTAGACGTCTTCTCGGTAGACGAGATCTGGACGGCAAAATTTGCCAAATGGTGCGATCCGCTCGATGCGTATTTCCCAAAGAGTCTGAAGTCGAAAATTCTACCATCTGCTTTGAAATCATGTTACTACGACAGCACGCTCGTCGCCATCCCGCTGTTTGTCGATGTTGGATTGATGTATTACCGGAAAGATTTAATAGAGAAGCTTCCGAACGCGCCCGTGATCGAAAACGAGTTGAGCCATTCAATAACCTGGAGCGAGTTTGAGAAGCTGGGGATGGAATTCAAGTCGCGCCCGAATCCGTTCTATATTTTTCAAGCGGACAATTACGAGGGGCTGATGTGCAGCCTCGACGAGATGATGGCCGGGCTCGGATATCCGCTTTACGCGCGAGGAAGTTTTCAACTGCAGTCGCGGGGCGCCGAAGAGGCTGTTCGTAAGATGGTCAACCTCGTACAGAAATATCATCTATCGCCGCCCGCTGTGACCGATCTCAGGGAGACATCCAGCCTGAACTATTGCCTGAAACACAACGGCATATTCCTGAGAGGGTGGCCGGATATCGACGAAACGCTTCGCGATGCCGCTGCCAGGAAAGGTCACGGCGAGAAATGGGCGATGGCCCCGGTGCCGCATTTCTCGGGACATCCCGCTGTGTCGATCCTCGGCGGATGGGACCTGATGATATCGAAGTACTCGCTGCACAAGGAGGCGGCGCTTACATTCATAAAATTCCTGATTCGTAAGAGAATCCAGGAAATCATGTTCGAGCAGGGGGGATATTTGCCGTCAAACGCGAACGTTTATGCGGACAAGAATTTCGTTAGAAAGAACCCTGATCTGAAATTTTATATCGGGCTGCTGAATTCAGGCGTCCATCGTCCCTCGCTCGCGGATTACACTCGATTTTCAGATATGATCTCGTATTACGTCAAACTAGCTATCAGCGGGAAGTTGAGCGCGAGCGCCGCACTAGCTGATGCGGCTCAGTCGATCAAAACATATGACATTTACAGGTGATAGCGGTTCAATGCTCCGCCTTTCGCCGGCTCATGACTTTTGGACAACGATCATAACAGAAGAGAATCTGAACTTGTGCCACATGATGAAGCCCGCTAAACACGACAGCCTATCGTTGGTCTGGCGCTCGCCGGTGGGGGGTGGGATGGAAGCCGATACCGGAGCGTGTCTTGTTTCGTTTCCCGGTGGCTCTTTCCTGCCAGGCAGGACGTCAATTCTTGGGATCCATGAATGAAACTTATTGACAGGCTGGAAAAATACAGGTTTGAACTCAGGCATTTCACGATTCTCTTCGTGGTTTTGCTTGCCTTCCAGGGAGCCCTGTCGTTTATCCATAACGCGAGTCTCCGTACCTTCATGGTGAAGACGCAGAACTGGTACCAGAGAAACTCCGCTGAGAAGCTCGCTAACGTGACGACCACTTCGCTTGAGCTTCTTACTGAAGCCGTCAACCTGCGTGCCCCGATGTCGCCGTCACAAAGGCTTCGCGTCACGGACGCTTTGAACATCGTTCTCAGCCAGGAACTTCTTGCAAAGAACGCTAAAGATATCTGCATACTCGTATCCCGGAAGAACAAGATTTGCGCCATCGATGAGGGGGGCGCTCTCCTGAATTACTTGTTGAATCCCGCTCTTCCGATTCCTCCTTCCTCTACCTCGCACGAGGAGGCAATCCGACTTTATTCAAGGATCATGCACGAGCTGAAGTCCAGGGAAGAAATCGTTACGATACTTCAGGGAAGACAGACTTTCAATGTGTTCGTCCCGTTTTCCCCGCACGGAGAATTCGAAGGGGCGGTCTATATGAAGGACACGCCTAACTTTAGTTTCATCACGGGCTCCATTGTATCGAGTTATAACGAGACTTCGATCATCTATACTTCGCTGATACTTCTCGGACTTCTCGCGATGTACTACGTTTCGGCGTACACAATCAGGGAGAGGGACAAGGCGCAGAAACTCTTCTTTGAAGAAAGGGAAAGCCTGGTCAAGGAGCGGACCACCCACGAAAGGGAATTCCTTTTCACAAAGAGGATATACCACACGCATCACAAGGCTGAGAAGGTGATGGCGTTTATCAAAGAAGACCTAAAACTTCTTACCGCCGACAACATTGATGAGGTGAAGTACCGGATATCGAAGTATTCGAATTTTATCTCCCGCGTGATATACGATATGAAATGGTTCGATCCGCCGATCCAGATCTTTCGCGGATCGAATTTCAACACGGACATCAACGCGGTCATAGATTTCATCGTGAAGAACATGTTTCTCCGCGTCGCGATTCCATCCAACAAGACGAAATTCGTCACGGAATTTTGTCAGGACCTCCCAAAGGTACACGTGAACGAGTTTGTGGTGTGGGAGATCGTGGAGCCTCTGATACAGAACAGTATAGACCACGGAGGAGAGGGACCGATCACGATCACGATAAAGACAGAGTATGAGCCGGCTGACAAATTATCGAGGATCATCGTTTCGGACAACGGGAAGGGAATCGCCGAGCAGCTCCTTCAAAAGAACGAGAAGGGGATACAAGAGCTGTTCGCGGAGAACGTATCGACTAAGGAATCGGCTGATCGCCATACCGGATATGGATGCTACATCGCGTACGATCTCGTGACCGCGAAGTGCGGTTGGAGCGTTTACGCTGAAAATATTCCGGAAGGCGGATGCAGGTTCGTCATAACCATTAAAAACTAAAACTTCATTTGTGATGCTGACTAGAAAAGCGGTTAGGGTACTTCTGATTGAGGACGAGCAATTCGATGTGGAGCGTGTAAAGAACACGCTCGCCCCGTTCAGGGAAGAGATACAGATAGTCGACGTGGTCTCGGACGGCGCGTCGGCCATCGAACTGCTCCATTCTTCACCGGATTTTTGCGATGTGATAATCATGGACTACCAGATCGCGGGTGGCCTGATGGGCGACGCGCTCATTTCCAGGCTAAGGGAGGGCGCGCTCCCTCCGCAGATCATCGTGGTGACAAAGATGAGTCTCAGCGCGTCGGACTTTTCGTTTGCCGCGAACCTTATCAAAGCGGGCGCTTTCTGGTACTGCACGAAGTATCCTATAGATATCGAGGAACATATTTACCAGCCGACGGATTTCGTCCTCGGAATCCTGAACGCGTTCGAAAAGCGAGAGCTGGAAAGGGGGAAACTGAAATCCGATAGCAAACTCCTGAAGAACGTGGCGGAGAGGCTTAAGGACAAGCAGATCGTTGGAGCTTCACCGGCGATTGTCAATATGGCCAATGACATCATCAAGTACGCTCGTACCAACGCCAATGTTCTGATCAGCGGAGAGTCGGGAACGGGCAAAGAACTCGTCGCCGCAAACATACACTACAATAGCGACCGCAAGTTTGAGAATTTTGTCCCGATTAACTGCGGAAGCATACCGGCGGATCTCCTCGAAAGCGAGCTGTTCGGATACCAGAAAGGGGCGTTCACCGGAGCGAACTCCGACAAGCCCGGCCTTTTCGAGCTTGCCGATCATGGTACGATATTCCTGGACGAAGTCGCCGAGCTCCCGCTGCCCTCACAGGTGAAGTTGCTCAGGGTGATACAGGACGGCGAGCTGGAAAAAATTGGAAGGACGCAGGTCACTAAGGTGGACGTTAGGGTCATCGCGGCTACCAACAAGGAGCTGAAAGCGGAAGTCAAGGAGAAGAGATTCAGGGAGGATCTTTATTACAGACTCAATGTCGTGCCGATAAGGATTCCGCCGTTGAGGGAGAGGAAAGACGACATCCCGATCTTGCTTGAGCATTTTTTGAGCTTATTCGCCGACGAGATGAATAGGGCGAAACCGGAGGTAACCGCGGAGGGGATTAAGGAACTCGTCGATTACGATTGGCCGGGCAACGTCCGTGAGCTCCAGAATTTCGTGCAGCGAATTCTCGTGAACGACTTTTCAGTTGTGACGGCGGCAAGCGTTCACGCCTCCATCGGGCTAACGCAGGAAGGGAATGAAGACTGTCAAATGAAACCTGAGAACTTTTTTGCTGATGGGAATATCAGGCCTCTTCGGGAGGCTCAGGAAGCTTTCATGCGAGAGTATGTTTTATTTGTCCGGAAACAATCGACTTCAGATGCCGATGCCGCGCGCAAGCTCGGACTCCTGCCTTCCAACTATTCCAGGATGCTCCGTACCTTGAAAATAAAGTAACTTACTGATCACCCGCAATTTGCAGCGTCTTCTCCTCTCCGTTTGCATCGTCCATTTGTATCTCCATTCTAAGTTATCATAATTGATAAGTCTTATCCCCCTTTGTTGTCAATCTGACAAGCTGAACTTATTGGTTGACTGAAACCAGTCGTTCTTTTCCGAATTTAGTGGCTTCCATGCGTTTAATTGACGGCACAATCATTGACCCCCTACCTTCGAACAATGGGCCACGAATTTATTTTTCAGATCGACAGAATCGCCGTCGTAGTATATTTCTTCAGTATACTTGTCATTGGTCTGTCCGCGTCGAAAGATGCCGACGGCGATACGCTTCGATATTTCCTTTCGGGAAGAAATCTTCGTTGGGGATCGATTGGCATATCACTCATCGCGGCGGATGTCTTGTGTGGGCACATCATGGGGGAAAAGGGTCCGTTTGCCGCCGCAATGGCGGTCGATCTCGAGTTGATGGGAGTACTGGGACTGATATTTCTAGGCTGGCGGGCTGGACCTGCGCTTACCTTTTTTAATTCCTTCACGACCAACGATTCGTTGGAGAGGATGTACGGCGGTAAAGTCGGCGCCTATGTCTCCTTCCTTTTTATCGCGACATACTTGCTCGTCAGACTTTCACTCGTCCTTCTTCTAGGAGCGTTCCTCGTCGGTTACTTTTCGGACTTGGACTCCGGAGCCGCAATCGCTGCGGCGATCCTGATATCAGGTATCTATTCGATCGCGGGAGGATTTTCGGCGGTGATCAACACTCAGATCGTGCAGGCTATTTTCATGCTCCTCGGTTTTGCGGCTCTCGTGATAGGGGTGGTGAGTACTCAATCGATCGCCGGCATGCATCTGCTCGAAGCCGCGACGGCTGTCGACCACGCGAGTCGGAGTTCGTCGGCATTTCCATGGCTGGCGATTATCGTCGGCATACCGGTTGTCGCGCTTTGGCTCTGGCTTACCGACCAGTATGTGCTGCAGCATGTGTTCAGCGCCAGAAGCAAACGCGACATGAAGAAGGGAATCACCTTTGTCGCCGTGGCGAAAACGCTGGCAGTCGGCACGCTCCTCGTGGTGTTTCTTGGAGCGCACGGCTTGTCCATCGGGAAAGCAGGGGACTCTCTCCCGTCGTTTGTGAAGGGGATGGTCCTGATTGGAGTTTTGTCTGCGATCATGTCTTCACTCTCAGGGTTGTTCAACAGTACTTCCGCATTGTTCACAATGGATATTTACAGGCGAAGGAAGCCCCAGGCGGAAGAGAGGAAACTTGTCCTCGTTGGACGTCTGTCGACGATGGCCGTCGTTTTGATCTCGCTCTTGTGGATGCCGTTGTTGGGGCTTATCGGCTGGAAAGGTTCGGAACCACTTCAGAGCCTCCTGGCTTGTTTCGCAGCGGTAGTAGTTGCCGTGTTTTTGACCGGCGTCTTCTGGAAGCGCGCGACGTCCGTCGCGGCAGTGGCCGCTGTCGTTGTAGGAATAGCCTCGGGGGCGTTCAGGGTTATCTTCGAAGAAATATCGGGTTCCTGGCAAATCCGAAACGGAGTACTGCTGTGGCTTGTAAGGACGCAGTACTTGAATTTCGCGGCAGTCGATTTCTTTATCTGTCTCGCCGTGATCGTAGTGGCGAGTCTGTTTTTCCCTTCCAATGGGACGTTTGAAGTTTTGCATCAAGCACAAGGGAATTGAACTATTGACGGCCTTTGATACAGCAAACAAGTTCGGCGCTGCACTGAAACTCGCGGGTCTCGTTACCCTTGCAGGCTTCTCAATTGCTGCCGGGACGAATGATCGCGTGCTGCTGAAGGCCGCAAAGTATGAAGTGACCGCCACGCAGGTGACTCAGGGCAAATATGTTGCCAAAGCGGTATCTCCGGATGAAATCAAGTCGACTTATCGAAGCAATTACCGCATACGAACTCCGAAAGAGATTCAGATCAAGTTCAGCATAAACGGCGGGGATAATGAAGCACCGGCGGGTCAGAATCATCTCCTGGTAATCGATTCAACAAAGCCGCAGACATTCGTATTCGGGAATTTCCCGACTGCGGCGACGGCGTCAGTTCAGATGTCCGCGAAGGGATATCTGAAAGCGGATACGAGAGTGGTCATCAGGCTTGACATGCGCGCGGTTATGGCCGATATGAACAAGCTTGGTTATTACACGACGTTTGACGGCCATAAGGTTACCAAGGATGACTTCCGGGGAGTGTATGTCGCCGGAAACACACTCCCGCTTTCATGGGACTTCCAGACTCTTCCGGAGAAGCCGCAATTTGCTCTCCATGATTCAGATAATTCCGGCATATACAAGGGAACGATCTTTTTCAGCAAGGTCCAATTTCCCGGCCATTCCTCTCCTCGCGTCAGAGATTGGAAGCTCGCGAAGAACATTGCTGCTTTTCCGAGTTACACTTCCGGTTCTGTTCTTTCGGAGGCGCTATACAACAAGTCTCTCGAAGAAATGCTCGAGGATGTCAGACCCGACGGTGCTTTCATGGCGGGGGCGATGTGGCCGGGGGTATGGACCCGCGACGTTAGTTACAGCGGTTTTCTTTCTCTTGCGATAATAAATCCTGATGCCGTGAAGGCGAGCCTTCTGAAGAAAGTTCGAAACGACCGGATAATCCAGGACACCGGTACCGGCGGCTCATGGCCCGTTTCGTCGGACAGGATGGTCTGGACTCTTGCGGCGTGGGAAGTATACAAGGTGACTGGCGATGAGGCGTGGCTGAAGAAAGCGTATGAGATAGCGGGCAATTCCGCGATGGATGACATGCATACGCTTGAAGACCCGGCGACCGGGCTATTTCACGGCGAGTCTTCTTTTCTTGACTGGAGAGAACAGACGTACCCACGATGGATGGATCCGAAGGACATATTTATGTCTGAAGACCTCGGAACGAATGCCGTGCATTACGAGACGTACCGAATCCTCGCTAAGATGGCAGACGCCCTCCGTAAATCACCGGAAAAGTATTTGGAGACGGCTCGCCGGATCAAGGAAGGAATAAACAAATATCTTTGGATGCCTAAGAAAGGTTACTACGGACAATATCTTTATGGAAGAAATTATCAGACGCTTTCCCCCCGCTCCGAGTCTCTCGGAGAATCCCTTTGCGTCCTCTTCGGAATCGCCGATCGCGCGCGTGCGGCGGAAGTGATCCGCAAAACTCCGGTCACTCAATTCGGCATAACATGCATTTATCCCCAGATACCTGGAATCCCTCCATATCGTAACAATGCTGTCTGGCCATTTGTGGAATCGTACTGGGCATGGGCTTCATCTGAAGCGAACAACATGGCGTCTGTCTCGAGGGCGATTGGCGCGGTTTACAGAGCTGCGTCGTTTTTCCTGACCAACAAGGAGAACATGGTCGCGAGCACCGGCGATTATCTCGGAACGCAGATCAATTCCGACAGGCAATTGTGGAGCGTCGCCGGCGATCTGTCGATTGTCTACCGCGTCCTCTTCGGACTAAGATTTCACCGGCAATCGCTCAGCTTCTCTCCGTGCGTTCCAGTGGGCTTCGGCAAAATGCTCAGGCTTGACAATCTTTTTTACAGAAAGGCCGTCCTTTCCATATCCATCAATGGATGGGGGAACAGGATCGCCAGTGTTTCTCTGGACGGGCATCGAGTTTCCGGAGATGCCATACCTGCCAACCTTGTCGGCAAGCACTCAGTGGAAATTGTGATGGGCGGTGAAAGAGGTGGAAGTAGTGGGATTAATCTTGTCCCCGTCATGTTTTCCCCGGCTACTCCACGTGCGTCGCTCGACGGCTCAAAGTTGAAGTGGAATTACGTGGACGGCGCCGTTTCATATTCGATTTGTAGAAACGGGAAAGAAGTCGCCAAGACCGGCCTCAATCATTACGAGATTAGCGTTGCGAAAGGGTATTCCGAATACCAAGTTATGGCCGTCGGCCGGAATGGACTCGAATCGTTTTTAAGCACGCCGCTGGTTATTGACAAAGGAGATCCTTCGATAGTAGTGCAGGCCGAGAGCAATGCCAGCGGCGTGGAACAAAAGTATCCCGGGTACACCGGTTCGGGTTACATCAGCCTCGATCTTCGGAATCCTGATTCTCCCGAGTACAAGGTAAACATAAAGTCAGGCGGACTATACGCCATCGTTGTTAGATATGCCAACGGAGAGGGGCCGATAAACACGGACAACAAGTGCGCGATCCGCACTCTATACGTGGATCATCACGCCGATGGTCCGGTTGTCATGCCTCAACGCGGTGAAGGGGTGTGGAGCGATTGGGGATACAGCAACGTGAACCACATAAGCCTGTCACCTGGAGTCCATCTGTTGTCGATATCCTTCGACAAGCACGACAATAACATGAACGGAAACACCAACACTGCTCTTGTTGATGCTATCCGCTTAACCATGATTTCAAAGAGGTAAAGCATGCGAAGAACCACCATTGCCTTTTTCATACTCTTATTCTCGCTCAAAGCTTTCGCAGGAGATTCAGGCAAACTTTCCGGTGAAGTCGTGGACGCGAGCACGAAAGAGCCTCTCGTCGGCGCTACTGTCGTCGTCGAGGGAACATCGAGGGGTGCCGCCACGGATTTGAACGGCAGGTTCGTGATACTTGATGTCCCTCCGGGAACGTACGCCTTGAAAGCGTCAGCCGTCGGATATCGCTCCGAGGAAATAAAGAACCTCCAAGTATCGATAGACCTGACAACGACAGCTCATTTCAAACTCTCGGAGTCCGCCGTTACGACTAAATCCGTGATCGTGGTGGCCACTCGCCCGATGGTCCAGAAAGACATGACTGCGACGACGGCAATCGTGAACAGCAGACAAATCGAAACCCTGCCGGTGACGAGTTTCCAGGACGTCCTGAACCTACAGGCCGGCGTGGTTGCCGGGCACTTTCGAGGCGGCCGTAGCGGAGAGGTCACGTACATGATCGACGGAATCCCCGTCACCGACCCCTATGACGGAGGGACGGTAATAAACGTCAACAAGAACGCGATTCAGCAAATGCAGCTGGTAACCGGCGCGTTCAATGCGCAATACGGGCAGGCGATGAGCGGCATAGTCAATATCGCCACAAAGACCGGCGGCAATCACTTCCGCGGCAACTTCACCGCGTACTCGGGTGATTTCGTAACCTCTCAATCGAATATATTCTCCGGGCTCCAGAGGATTAACCCTTTGAACGATCAGTGGCTCGAAGGTTCGTTGAGCGGTCCGATTGTGAAGGACAAGCTCTTCTTTTACGCGGACGCGCGCTACTACTATACCGCCGGCGACCTATTCGGCATCAATAAGTTCAACGTCAGCGACGTTACAAACACAACCAATCCCGATCCCTATAAGTGGACCATCCAGCAGACAGGGAATGGCCAGCTCGTGCCGATGGCGCCGAACCTCGAAGCGTACCTGCAAGGCAAGCTCACTTATGAGCCGTCTCCGGAAATTCACATCTCGTACGACTACATGCTGGACAATTCCATCGGGAAAGATTACGAGTTCGTCCGCAAGTACGAGCCGAACGGAGAGCTCAGTAATTTTACAAAAGGCTACATGAACACTCTTACCCTGACTCAGACACTGAGCTCAAGAACTTACTACAAACTTGGCCTGTCTTATTTCTTCCACGATTACCGGGAATACTACGATCCTTCGGCGTTCTCGTTATCCAATCTTTTCCAGAGGAACGACCCTTTCAATCAGAACTACGTTCTCCCGATTCTCAACCAGGCTCCGGAGGCAACATTTTTCACCGGCGGCATCAACATGGCGCACAATGTACGGAACTCCGGCACGTTTGTCGCGAAGTTTGACATCACCAGCCAGGTAACTGACCACCACATGATCAAGGCGGGATTCCAATTCAATCAGTACGAGCTCTACCTGCACAACATCGACTTGAGTCATGCGTTATCCAGCGTCGATATCGGACGGGATCCGGCAACCGACGGGACCACGCCATACCTCCTTGGCGGGCTCGTCATCCCGAGTCAGGACAGCCCGTTCAACTTGCAGTATTTGCACAGGCCGCAGCAGTTTTCGGCGTATGTGCAGGACAAGATGGAATACCACTCCCTCATCGTGAATTTTGGAGTCAGGTTCGACTGGTTCCATCCGGATGGACAGGTGCTCGCGAATCCCGCGGATCCAAACGTGTATTATCCGCTTGAGCCGCAATACCAGGACAGCGTTGTAGCGCCGCTCGGTAACGGTGTAACTCCGGCCAATCAGCACCAGATCGCAGTCCAGAGAAGGATGGCTTTTTGGTACAAGACAGCCACGAACAAATACCAGTTCAGTCCACGCCTCGGAGTTTCCTTCCCGATCACCGACCGCGGAATCATCCACTTCTCATACGGCTTATTTTTCCAGATGCCGTCGTTCGACGAGCTGTACCAGAGTCCGGGTTACAAGTTGCAGCTTGGAGGGAGCACATTCCTCGGCGTAATCGGCAATCCGAATATGAATCCGGAAGAGACGACGAAAGGTGAACTCGGAGTTGAGCAGCAGCTCACCAACGATCTTGCAATCGACGTTACGGGTTACTTTAACGATATACGCAACCTATCGGGAACGCTTAACGAAATTATTTTTATAACTGGTAACTCAGCCGAGTATAGCAAATATGTGAACACGGACTTCGGTTTCGTGAAAGGCATAGTCGTCACACTCGACAAGCGGCTTTCCGATTCGTGGTCTGGGACACTCAATTACACTTTCCAGATCGCGAAAGGTGACGCTTCTGATCCGAACGCGGCCGCGAATCTGAGAGCCAGCGGAGTACAACCCCAGACGTACCTGATACCTCTGGATTGGGATCAAACTCACACCGTCAACGCGACGCTGGATTATCTCAATCCACATGGCTGGGGTGCAAGCTTCATCTTTAGCTTTGGAAGCGGTACTCCTTACACTCCTATGGCGGTATCCAACATCGGCGAGCTGGCGTACAATTCAGCTTACAAGCCGGCCACGTACAACGTCGACATGCAGCTCTACAAGACTTTCAAATTCACTGGCGGAACGAGCCTGACCCTCTTTGCGAGAGTAGACAACATCTTCGACACGATGAACGCTTTGAGATC
>JAJYOS010000090.1 GCA_021796055.1 Bacteroidota bacterium | reverse complement strand
TGGAAACTGACAGGAACAGCAAGAAGACGAAGGGGAAAAATCCCTTGTTTCGCATGTCCTCTACTCCTTGTTTTGATTTACTTTTACTGCGCCCGTGGATCGACGTAGTGACTTACGTGCGGAGTGCAGCCCCTATATCCCACGTGTGAACATAACATGGAAGTGGAGAGATAATCAAGCGGCCTGATGTTTGTCTTCGTTGTGAAATGTGATCATCCCCCGGGGGCGAAAAACGCGTCATCGGTAACATTAATGCGAAAGGTGAGCAGGCTGCATCCTGATATAGTCGCCACGCAGGCAGGAGGGCCCGAAGGAGATATCCGTGGAATGTTGACGAATCTTAGGCCTATTGTTCGCGGGGAACTGATTATCTAATCGTGCGGTTGCTAGAGCTGAATAATCGTGCCGCGAAGAAATTCGTCTCAGCACATTTTTGATCGGAATAATGGAGAGGATGATAGGTCTCCTCGCCGGAGATGAGGCGGCGCATTTCGACAGGTTCTTCGAGAAACTGTCGAACGGAGGGACGGTGCACATGCCACTTGCCGATTATCCTTTCAGCAGAAAGTTCGGCTGGGTCGAGGATGGATACGGCAGTTCTCGTGGCAACTATATTCAGCTTGACTGAAATGTTCCGCACACAAGAAGGGAATTAGATCAGACATCTTTTTGACACTTTGCTGACCGCAAAGGACCTGTAACATTGCAGAATGATGCCGGGGTCATTTTTTCGCGGGGAAGAGATTAAATTGGGGTCGTAGGCTCCAAGGATGTTTTAACTATCGAAAGCAAATTTGTGAATGAAAGCGGTGCGCAAGATTTACAATTGAAGAAAGCAATAACGCTACGTCATGCAGTTGCTCTCTATGTCAGCTCGGTCCTGGGTTCCGGAGTCCTCGTTCTTCCAGGTCTCGCGGCGAAGATAGCCGGTCCATCGTCACTCATCGCATGGGTGTTTTTGTCGGTGGCGAGTTATCCTTTCGCTTACACATTTGCTTCGCTGTCTGCGCGCATGCCGGAATCGGGCGGAGTTTATGCTTTTGCGAAGGAGAGCTTCGGCCTCCACGCTGCCACCGTGGTGTCATGGCTCTTTGCTTTGTGGTACATTGCCGGGTCGCCCGCAGTCACGCTTATCGCCGCTTCATATCTCGCGTATGCCTTCCCAATGAGCAGGGTGGATCTTTATCTCGTCGCGGCGGCCGTCATCGTCCTAACTTTCGTCGTCAACTACCGGGGCATAAGATTCAGCAACAGGGTTCAGCTCGGTGTGGTGACGGCCATAATCGTTATGCTGGTTGCGGCAGTTGTCGCCTCCGCCGGGTCCGTGAAACTCAAGAACTTCGCGCCTCTTTTTCCGAACGGATATTTTCCCATCGGCACTGCGGCTGCTCTGATATTTTGGTCATTCCTCGGGTATGAGAATGTTTCAAACGTGGCGGAGGAGTTTACGAATCCGCAGCGAGACTTCGGCCGAAGCGTGGCGATAAGCGTCGTGCTGATAGGAGCTCTGTACGTATCCGTTGCCGTGGTTACTATCGGCACGCGCGCGTACGCGGCAGGAGGGAGCGTCGCGCCATTTGCCGAAATTTTCTCGAGAATGCTCGGCAAGTACGGCGCGGCGGGGACGGCGGTTCTGGCATTCTTTATCATATTCGGCGCGTCGAACGCGTACACGGCGGGATTGACGAGGGTCATTTACGCCGCGGCGAGGGACGGCGGTTTCCCGAGAACGCTCGCCCACATGAATCGCGAGACAAATATGCCGGATCGGAGCCTGCTAATGCTTTCATCGCTCGCGATGACAATGCTTATCGTGTTTTATATTTTCAACTCGGACCTTCAAACCGCTTTGCTCATCCCGAGCGGGGCGGCGATTATCGTCTACATTATTGGATCGTTATCCGGAATCAAACTCCTTCATAAGTCGGGATGGAGAAGAAGTCTGCCATGGTTTGCCCTCGTTATCTCAGTTGTCGCGCTGCCGTTTGTCGGACCGCTCATCATACCGGCGGTGATCGTGTCGCTCGCGGGATTTGGATATGGTTTCAAACTAAGGAAGCGTTGGATAATCACAGAACAAGAATAACTTCAAGGAGGAATGAATTATGTCTAAGATTGTCGATAAATGGAAAAGGTTTTCGCCTCAATTGCGGAGCGTGCTTCGGATTCTGGCAGCCTTCACTTACATGACGCACGGCACGATGAAACTTTTCGCGTTTCCGGCGGCGATGATGCCAGGAGCCGGTGGTGTCCATTTGCTCTCCGAGCTCGGACTGGCGGGCATACTCGAGACGTTTGGTGGCTTGCTCCTTCTGCTTGGCCTCTTCACCAGGCCGGTCGCGTTCATTTTGGCGGGCGAGATGGCTGTCGCATTTTTTCAAGTTCATTTCCCGAGGAGCTTTTGGCCTGTCATCAGCGGCGGCGAACTCGCGTACCTTTACTGCTTCATTTGGCTGTATATTTCGGCTGCGGGCGGCGGACCGTGGAGTGTGGACCACCTGCTGATGCGACGCAACGAAAGGATGAATGATGGCAACTAACAAGGAAATAGCCGTCGACTTCCTGCAAATGGTTGTGGCCGGCAAGATCGATGAGGCTTATGATAAATACGTGGACATGAAGGGTAAACATCACAACCTGTACTTCGGTGCCGGATTTGCCGCGCTCAAAGCGGCGATGATCGAAAACCAGTCGCAGTCTCCCGACAAGACTTACCTGGTAAGGAACGCTGTTGCCGAAGGGGACACAGTCGCAGTCCACGCACATCTCGTTCCGTCTCCGGGAGACAAAGGGATGGTTGTGGTGCACGTCATGAAATTCCGCGGGAAAAAAATCGTCGAGTTGTGGGATTGTGGACAGCCGATTCCCGCGGACTCGCCCAATACCGACGGAGCTATTTAGAAGGAGGAATGAAATATGCAGAAACTTACAACTTTCCTTTTGTTTGTCGGCGAGCGGCGTGGCAAGGCCGATGAAGCCGTAAAGTTTCATGTGACCTTGTTCAGAAATTCACATGTCGAAAAAATAGAGCGGTACGGTCCTAACGAGGGAGAACAGGAGGGTACCGTGAAGCAAGCCAGGTTCACACTTGCGGGACAGGAATTTATGGCGATGGACAGTGGACTGGATCACAGGTTCACTTTCACTCCGGCCATGTTGATATTCGTGACGTGCGAGTCCGAAGAGGAGATTGACAAACTGTTTGCAAAGTTATCGGAGGGCGGGAAGGTGCACATGTCGCTGAACAAGTATCCTTTCAGCCGGAAGTTCGCGTGGGCCGAAGATGGATACGGAGTTTCCTGGCAGCTGAATCTTCCATGAATCAGGGCGACATCGGTATCTTTCTGAGTGTGCTTACGGCCGGCGGGTTTTGGGAGAGAACACGGTGACGCAGGCCGGCATTGAAATGTAATCAGGTCAAAAGAGGAGCGAGCAACGACGGATTCCACCGGAAAAATCGGCAGCACTATCAATGAAATTTACAGGAGCGAGTCCCGCCGCATCCTTGCCACGCTGATCCGCCTCCTCGGCGACTTCGAGACAGCCGAGGATGCAATGCACGAGGCGTTCACCGCCGCGATGGAACAGTGGCCCGGGGACGGGATCCCTTCCAACCCGAGGGCGTGGCTTGTTTCTGCCGGACGCTTCAAAGCCATCGACCGCATGCGCCGCCGGGCGAAGTTCGAGACTTCCGTCGAGCCATACGAAGAGAATATACCTTCCGGGGACGATGGCATGCAGGATTTCGACGGCGAAAGCGTCGAGGACGATCGTCTCAGGCTTATATTCACATGCTGTCACCCGGCACTGGCGCCAGAGGCACGCGTAGCTCTCACACTGCGTGAAGTTTGCGGACTGACGACCGAAGAAATCGCGCATGCTTTCCTGACAAATCCGCCGACTCTGGCGCAGCGCATAGTCCGCGCGAAGTCGAAAATTCGTGAGGCGAAAATTCCATATCAGGTCCCCCCGAAAAGCGAGCTGTCAAAACGGCTAGAAACCGTGCTCCAGGTCGTCTACCTGATTTTCAACGAGGGTTACTCCGCCTCATCAGGAGACTCGCTGACCAGGCCGGAGCTTTCGATGGAGGCCATACGTCTCGGACGATTGCTGATGGAGCTTCTTCCCGAACCCGAAGTCATGGGAATCCTTGCCCTGATGCTTCTCAATGAATCCCGGCGAGGTGCCCGGACTACGCCGCAAGGGGATATCGTACTTCTCGAGGACCAGGATCGATCGCTCTGGAACCGCGAAATGATCGCCGAAGGCGTCGCCTTGGTGGAGCGGTCGGTGAGCACGAGACGATCCGGGTTTTACACAATTCAGGCGGCTATATCGGCAATACACGCCGAGTCGCCGGACGCGCCTTCGACTGACTGGGCGGAAATAGTCGCTCTCTACGATATTCTTATTCGTGTCAATCCTTCTCCCGTTGTCGAACTGAACCGTGCGGTTGCCGTCGCCATGCTCGACGGACCGGAGGCGGGTCTGAAATTAATAGACGATGTTCTAGGCCGCGGCGAACTTAAGGATTATCATCTCGTGCATTCCGCCCGGGCGGAACTCTGCAGGAGATTGGGCAGAAATGGAGAAGCAAGGGTCTCGTACGAGCGTGCATTGTCGCTCGCAAAACAGGAACCGGAGATGAGGTTCCTTCAGAAGCGACTCGGAGAGCTTGAATAAAGACGCGATCACCGGTGAGCACAGGTGTTTGTAGCCGAACCCAGATGTTGCACTCCCTTTGCAGATTATTTATCACGTGAATGTTTGTCATTCATTGCGTGAATAACTGATCATCGATTAAGGATGCAAATCGCCCTTCGCATCACAGCTCTCGATATGAACTCATGCCGTGGGATTTTGGTTATCCTAATTATCCAGTCCTCTCAAAACCAATATCGGCGGGAGATAGATGTGGATGCACGCTTCGCAGCTTTGACGCTCGGCGTCGATGATCTCGAAAGAGCATACAAATTTTATCACGACGGCTTTGGCATTGCCTCAAAAGGGATAGTCGGGAAAGAGTTCGAGCGGGGCGATGTGGCTTTCTTTGAGATGAAGGATGGAGTAACCCTTGCGATCTATGCTAGAGACAGTCTCACCTGGGATGCAGGCATCGCCGCCGGCGGACGCTCTTCGATTGAATTTTCCATCGGCTACAATGTGAGAGAAGAAGCTGAAGTCGATTCGGTGCTCAAACAGGCGGAGCAGGCCGGTGGGAAGATAGTGAAGCCGGGACAGAAGGCATTCTGGGGAGGATATCACGGCTATTTCGCGGACCCGGACGGACATCTTTGGGAAATACTCTGGAGTCCGCAGCTGCTTCCGGAGAATTAGTTCATTTCATATTAAGGAGAGGATTAGGGAATTAAATGCATTTGCCTTGTGTATGGCGAAGAGTGCAAGATCGCAGCGATGACCGACGAAGAGTGCATGAAGTACGACGCGGAGATCCGGAAGGCCGGTTGGTGCAAGGCGTCGGAGCCCCTTCAACAGGTGGAGACAGCGAAAAACGTTCGTGTCCGCGAAGGGAAGGTATCGATCGTCGACGGACCGTTCGTCGAGACGAAAGAGTCACTTGCAGGCAATTACCTCGTAGATGTAAAAGATATGAATGAAGCACTAGAAATTGCAGCAAGGATTCCGCCGGCCCAGGTCAGGAGCATAGAAGTTCAGCCGCTGAGAGAGCTTGTGATCACGCAGGGCAAGCAAAGAGATAAATCATCCGCCGAGAAAATCTAGCGGGCCTGCGAGCTCATTCGCTGCGTCGCCAGCCATTCCGCGGTTATCCATGCCGATGCGACTGCCGTCAAATTGTAAACGTTCGCTCCCCAGGATACCTGGTTGTGAGGCGCGGCAAATATCAGCGGCGCCAACACTATGAAGCTGAAGATCAAAAGCATCAGCGCGAGAAGACGCGCGGCGAGAATGTCGAGAAGTCCAGACACGATTCCTATTCCTGCAAGTACAAAGGCAACTCCTGAAACCACAGTCCAAAAGACTCCGCCGAGTGGCATCCATGCCGGGATCATCGCGGCGACTCCATTTATTCCGGTCAAGTGTGCCAGACCGAAATCGATTGCACAGATTCCAAATGCCCAACGGGCGATTTGTGCAATCGTTCCGGAAAGCGCGCTTCGCGGTGACCTTGATGAATACACTATGAGAGCAGCTATGACAAGTATGAGCTGCGTGCCGAAAGTATCGAAGACCCCGATGTACACCGAAGGATGATTTCCGAGGTAATGGGGCGCGGTATAGAAACGTCGAAGTGTGGCGATGGCGAAGGCGCTGTAGATTATCGCCAGCGTTGCCGCGCCGTAGCGGGTTGCCCTCCGCGTTAACATTGCACCGCCGCCGGCTATCAATCCGAAAGCGCCGATGTACACAACCACCTTCACGTCGGCAATATGGCTGCCGATGGCTTGCAGCGGCTGATGGTAAGGCTCGAACTCTCTCCATATGATATCTATGATGCCCGCCGCTGCAGACATCAGGCCGAATAAGTACACACCTATGCGCGCGGCAAAATCGCTCGTGGGCGCTTGAACCGATGAGGGAGCGTTCCCTTCCTCCCGCGCCCTGCCTCTGAAAGTTCCACCCATCATGTCATTAAGTAGCCCGATCGGCGTTCGCGTTCATCAGCCTCACCTTGCTGTGCTTCCTGCCGTAGAAATAATACACCAGCAGCCCGACGATCAGCCAGATTATGAGACGCAGCCATGTTGCAAGCGGCAGGCTCAGCATGAGAAAAGTGGAGACGACTATTCCCATGATCGGGACGAAAGGTACCCACGGTGTTTTGAATGGCCGCGGCAAATCGGGCCTGCGTCTCCTCAGTATCCAGACTCCGGCACTGACGATTACAAACGCGAGGAGCGTTCCGATGCTTACAAGTTCGCCCAGCACGTCGATCGGCAAGATAGCCGCGAAGATTGCGACGAAGATTCCAACGGCAATCGTCGAGATCCACGGTGTCCGGAATTTCGGATGAATCCTGCTTGCCCACGGCGGAAGGAGTCCGTCGTTCGACATCGTATAGAAAACGCGCGACTGTCCGAGGAGCATGACCAGCATTACTGTCGCGAGACCGAGGATCGCGCCTATCTTCACGAGAATGCTTCCCCAGACGACCCCCGTAGCATCGATTCCCACGGCAACCGGATCGGCAACGTTCAGGCTCGTGTACGGCACAACGGCTGTCAATATTCCGGAAACCAGTATGTAAAGGACGGTGCATATCAGCAGCGATCCCATGATGCCTATCGGCATGTCTCGCTGCGGATTCTTAGCCTCCTGTGCTGTAGTAGAGACCGCATCGAAACCTATGTACGCGAAGAAGATGACGCTCGCAGCTCTGGCGATTCCCGACCAGCCGAAGTTGCCGAATCCTCCTTTGTTCGGTGGTATGAAAGGTTTCCAGTTCACATCTATTGTAGTGGCGGGATGGTTCAGCACGTATGCGCCCGCGATTGCGATGAATATAAATACCACGGCGACCTTGATAATGACCATGGTCGAATTAAAATTTGCCGACTCCTTTATACCGATCACTAGTATGACGGTCACGACTATAATCGCTGCCGCTGCAAGAAGATTGAACTGCGCAGTCAAATGGGGGAGCGACATTGGGTTGATATGCTGAGACATAAGTGTGGCCTTGATGCGTCCAAGGCGTTCCCAGATGCCGTTATACTTCACCATCATCTCTCCGTGTGCGCCGGAAAACTGAGGGGGGAGATGTATGCCGAAGTCCTGGAGAAAGCTGAGCACGTAGCCGCTCCATCCGGCCGCCACCGTCGCGGCGCCGAACGCGTACTCAAGCATGAGGTCCCAACCGATAATCCACGCGAAGATCTCGCCGAGCGTCGCATATCCGTACGTGTACGCCGAACCGGCGATGGGAATGAGCGAGGCGAACTCCGCGTAGCACAATCCCGCAAAAAGGCATGCGAAGAAGGCGAGTGTGAACGATAAAACCACGGCCGGTCCGGCGTATTGGGCGGCGGCCTGTCCCGTGAGGACGAATATTCCTGCGCCGATGACGGCGCCCACTCCCAGTGTGGTCAGGTTTATCGGTCCCAAGGACCTCTTCAATCCGTGTGAAGTCTCCTCCGTTTCGCGGAGAATTACATCTAAAGGTTTAGTTGAAAGTAAGCGAGAAGCCATCCTTCCTCCTTTTTTCCCTTCGATTGGGTAAGCGAGTTGGAATAACTAAGACTTTAGGCGGTACTAAAGGCCAGAGCCGGCTTTTCGATTGCCCGGCGTATGAATCCCCAACATTGGAATTTGAAGGCAAGTTCCGGTCTATGCTCCTCCGGTAAGGAGAGGTTGCAAGTTGTCGAATTCAAACGATTCCAACCGACTACTAGGTTGCCAATATGCGAGAAGCCATCCTTCCCCCGTTTTACGCATTGGCTGGGTGGGTAAGTCTAGAGAAGCGGACAAAGTCAGCTGTTAAGAACGCGGGGAATGCTTTCATTATCCCAGCGCACCCATTCCAAACACTGGAGCTTATTTCCGTTTTCCGGCGTTGCGACATCCGCCCTCTGCCGCGAGGGAGTTGTACTGCCGAATCTTCCCGGCTCCTGTCTCCTATCTCTTCTTTCTACCGATCACCGGTTCTATCTTGTTTCCAGCACCGCTTTGATTTCTTTCTGTACGATAGAATCCATTACCGTGTAACCCTCGTGATTAGGATGTACCCCGTCTATGGTGTATTTCTTGATCATGCCTCCCTCCTTATCGACCATCCGGGAGTAGTAGTCGACATAAGGAATGTTGTTCTCTTCGCAGTAAGATTTGATCATCGAATTCAGCTTCACAATCTTTTCAGCAGGATGTAATCCCTTATGCCACGGGAAATCGTAGGCCGGCGTGACGGAACAAAGGATCACTTTGATATGGTTCGTTTCGGCTAGTTGTGCCATCGAAATAATATTGTCCATTACATGCTGCAATGAGATCGGACCGGCGTTTTCAGCAATGTCGTTCGTGCCCGCCAGTATGACGACGAGCGTCGGCTTCAGGTCGATAACATCCTGACGAAATCGGAGCAGCATCTGGGAAGTGACCTGTCCGCTGATCCCCCTGTCGATATATCCGTTGTCGACGAAGAAACTGCTGTCGCGTATGGCCCAGAATTCCGTAATTGAGTTGCCCATGAAGACGACGCGCTTTTCTCCCGGTGCCGGCGGAGGGAGCTTCTCATTGGCTTGAGCATATCTACCATAATTTACCCACTCACTCGACTTAACGTTCTGGCTGTAAGCCGGGTACTGCAGAAGAATCAGTACCAGAAATGTCATGCGAAATATACTTTTCATATTTGAATACCTCCTTAATGTGAATCACGAGCGACAAATGTTCAGTAGAGTAAGAAGGAGTTCTATGCGTTAAGCACGGAACTCTGAATATCACGAATTTTCAAAATCCAAAGATCCAGAAACTTAATATGTCACACGTCGTCGGTTTTTGGAAATCTACTTTTTCAATTTGTTCAGTTTTTCGAACTTCGAGTCCGGCGCTTGAATCCGGTTCACCAGAACCGATTGCTTCCTAACGAAATATGCATCGAGGGATTCACAATACCAAAGTTTTCGCAGTGGCGATCTTTGCGGTGAAACCTTCATCGTGGCAAAGGCGCGTGTGTGGTACCACCAAGTATGGGATTGCCACGGCCTGATCAAGCATTCGCATGATCGGGACTCGCGATGACGGGAAAATTGTAGCTCGGGGCGACAGCCTCGATCATGTCCCCGCGACCAAAAACTCCTCCGAACTATTCGGCGGGCGGAGATCGTCCGTCCTTCCTGAGAAGTATCGTCCCGCAAGGTCCGCCGCCGACACGTGGCGCGCCTCTTTGAACCCGGCTGCGCGCGCGAGCACAAACATTTCCTCCGGTGTGAAAAAGCTGATGAACGGCGTCCCGCTTGCGCGCGCGCCCTTCTCCGCCATCTGAAGACCGGGACGCGCTTCGGGGTCCGCAAGCTCGAGAGGGAGTATGAACGTCATGGCGAACACAGATCCGTGCGCAAGCGCGGCCGCACGGCGAAGTGTATCGAAGATCGTCTCCTTCGTGAGGTACATGCTGACGCCGAGCGACGCCATGACTGCAGGTTTGCTCTTATCGAATCCAGCCGCATCCAGCTCGTCCCACCAGTCGCTGCCGCGCTCGAAATCGACAGGTACGAACCGGAGCCATTCCGGCACTCCGAAGCCGAGCTCGGTTAACCGGCGGCGCTTCCACTCCTGGGGGCCAGGCCGGTCGACCTCGAATATTTTCATACGCGATGCGACATCGGGCCTGCGCTGTGCGAACGTGTCGAGTCCCGCGCCGAGAAGGACGTACTGGCCGACTCCCTTGCCGGCTTCCTCAACGACGAGATCTTCGACGAAGCGCGCACGTGCCACGATGGACGCACGAAAAGGCTTTGTGAATTGAGGATCCATGTCGGGACGGCTGCGCCAGTCTTCGTCCGGCGCCGCCAGCTTGAGACCGATGTCGTCCTGGAATATGTGAGGCGACGGATCGACCTCCACGTGCATCGCCCGCCAGAGTGCCACACGAAGCGCCGTGCTGTCGGGGGCCGCCGGTTGTTTTTCACTCATGGTGCTCTTTTACCGCCTTCCTTTTATCGAAAGGAAAATTACTAACGTGTGCGAAGGGTGTCAAGCAGGCGGGCGACTCGCGAAGATTTACCAGATTGCCCAAAGGCAGGAATGATTGAGCCGGATGGAACCGCTGCGTGTGCAGTCCCGGGGCCTCAAGATGAAATGTCTAATTTGAGTTATTGCAGAAGGTTTCCTGGTCCGCATTTCAAAATTAGCATGTCATCGCGAGGAGTCAGTCCGTTCAAGATGAACGGACTGGCGACGTGGCGATCCCAGGGATGGAACCTCCACCTATGGATCCCGGGGCTTGGGACTATAATGAAGGTGATTGGCGCTCCGCCATTTCATGATATTGGCGGATCGCAATGACAGGTGTGTTTTGGGTTTCTGACAAAGGGCTTCTCAGGAGGCTGGTCCGACGGGCTCTGCGGGCAATGACGGCATGTTTTAACTCCTTCCAAAGGATCCCTCCACCTTAAGAAGGCTATCCTCCAAAGGCAGCTACGATTCGATGGGCCGCTTCCTGGAGAGGTAATCTACCACAATCCACGCCGTCCCGGCCATCGCCAGGTTCGATGAGTTCTCCGTCCAGTTACCCAGAACTTGAGGATGCATGATGCATGCAGGCACCCATATCAACAGACCGAACAGGACGATCATTGTGGTGAGCAGTACGGATGCCAGAAGCGCCTGACGCCCGGAGAGCAGCGCGAAGGCCGCAAGTGCGAAGGCTATCGACGTCGCGACAGCCCAGAACATCTGGCCGGGAGGAATCCACTTCGGAACAAGGCTCGCCGTGTACGTCAGGAAGAAGAGCTGATACAACGCATACGTGATAACGCTAATACCGTAGGCTATGTATGCGGCTCTCTCTATTGAAGCTGCTTTTTCCTGCCGGTCAAGGACCGTCGATGCAAAGATGAAAACGGAGCCGAGGAGAATTGAAAATGTCTCGAAGAAATTTCCGTATGGGGAGAAGTCAAGAGGCGTCTTGAAAATCGGCGGTATCATGTAAAGTGAAAAAATCGAAAAGATGGAGACGAGTATTATCGCGCCGAGCATGAGAGTTCTATGCCACTGGACAGCGATCCCTCCGGCCAGCTCTGCTATGCCGAAGATGTAAACCAGAATTCCCGGACGTGAAAGCCCACCGAGTGCGTCAATCTGGTGCCAGACAAGAGTCAGTATGCCGAAAGCTATGGCTCCAAGTCCGAAAACGTTACGACCCAATCGGGTATGCATGATGCTATCTTAACAGCCGGGATGTTTCGTTGAGTTCCCTATGAAACCACTCTAAGGCTATTTCACGAGGCTGATTCCTGAAAACTCCATGATCCCTTCCAGGGCTTTTCGTTCAGACAAAAATCTTGTTCATTGTCGAATCCGCCCCTTTGCGTTCGACTATTTATTGTGAACGATAATACTTCAAAACAAGTTATCCAGAAGGAGGAGAAAATCATGGAATCCGCAATGGATTACAATACAACGGTAAGGCGTTCGCTCGGACGCGGCGCGGTCTGGACCGGCAGAATAATAAGCGGCTTCGCCGTGCTGTTCATGCTCTTCGACAGCATAACGAAGATCATCCGAAATTCTTACGTCATGAAGGCAAGTGTCGGACTCGGTTATCCGCCTGCGATGATCCCGGTTGTAGGTGCGATACTGCTGGCTTGCGTGGTCGTCTACGTGATACCGAGGACCTCGATAATCGGAGCGGTCCTTCTGACGGGTTATCTAGGCGGTGCGGTCGCATCGAACCTGC
>JAJYOS010000089.1 GCA_021796055.1 Bacteroidota bacterium | reverse complement strand
GACGACCCTGAAAACAGCATTGCCCTCGTGATGTAAATGTATGTGTTGGCATCGAATCGCTCCACGAGCTTCACCCCCTGGTAATGGAGATAGCTTTCCACCTGAAAAATGTTTTTCGAATCAAAGAATACGCTCCCGCCGCCGGTCCGCATCCGCTCTCTCTGGAACCGCATTGTAAATGATTCCGGGCTCCTGTAGCTGATCATAGCAATCATCCGGGCAAGAGCGAGTCCGCGTGAGGGCTGACCCGACGCGTAATAATTGCCGCCCATGTATGCCGGGTCGGTGAAAATTGCCTGGCGAGCCACTTCGTTCAACGCGATCCCCCAGGCCGTATGGCTGGCTCCCGTACCGATCGGAACAGCCTTTTCTACAAAATCCGGATATGAAACCATCCACTCGAGAACCTGCATGCCTCCCATTGAGCCGCCTATCACAAGCTGTAGCCTCTCGACACCGAGCCACTCGAGTAATCTTTTCTGCACCCTTACCATATCACGGATAGTAGTCGCCGGAAAAGAAGTCCCGTACTCCTTCAACGTTGCCGGATCCATTGTCGACGGTCCGGTCGTCCCGTAACAGCCTGAGAGGATATTCGAACATACGACGAAGTATTTTGAGGTATCAAGTGCCTTCCCCGGCCCTATGATCCCGTCCCACCAACCGGGGACCTTATCGTCCTCTGAATTGTAGAAACCGGCGTGGGCACTCCCCGTAAGCGCATGGCAGACAAGTACGCAGTTTGTCCTTTCGCTGTTAAGTTCGCCGTAGGTTTCGAACGCAACGTCCACCGGTCCCAGTTTTGCACCGGAATCGAAGCGAAAAGGTTCGGCTTCCGTGTAGAGCCGAACCTTCTGAGTCCTCACGATGGTTTTCGCTAGTGTCTCTATCATGCCTTTACTCCGCCGTTACGCGGGTATAGTTTTCTTTACCGAATCGAGTGCCTCGTCGAAATCGAGAATGATGTCGTCGATATGCTCGATGCCGACCGAGACGCGCACCAAGTCCGGCGTAACGCCGGCGGATAACTGTTCCTCGTCGGAGAGCTGCTGATGAGTGGTGGAGGCCGGATGTATGACGAGCGTTTTCGCATCGCCGACATTGGCGAGCAGGCTGGTCAGCTTGAGGTTATTGATGAATTTCTTCCCTGCCTCGAGACCGCCTTTGATGCCGAAGACGACCATCGAGCCGAAAAGTCCCTTTCTGAAATATCTTACGGCCTTTGCATAGTCGGGGTGATTTTCTAGTCCGGGGTAAATAACCCAATCGACCAGCGGGTGAGATTTAAGGTGTTTCGCCAGTTTGATCGCGTTTTCGCAATGACGCTCGACTCTCAGCGAGAGTGTCTCGAGTCCCTGGAGGAGAAGGAACGAGTTGAACGGGCTGATGCACGGACCGAGGTCGCGCAGGCCTTCGACCCGTGCCCGGATTATGAAGGCAATATTTCCGAACGACGACTTGGGACCGAACACTTCATAGAACTTCAGGCCGTGATAGCCGGGGCTCGGCTCCGTGAACACCGGGAACCTGCCGTTTCCCCAATCGAAGTTGCCTGAATCCACTATCACTCCTCCGATGGATGTTCCATGACCGCCGATCCATTTGGTAGCGGACGCGACGACGATGTCGGCGCCGAAATCTATCGGTCTGCATGTATATCCGGCCGCGCCGAAGGTGTTGTCGACAACCAGCGGAACACCTTTCGAATGCGCGACCTTTGCTATAGCTTCAAGGTCGGGAATATTCAGCTTCGGGTTCCCGATGGTCTCTATGTAAACCGCCTTGGTCTTACCATCGATCAGCTTTTCGAACTCCTTTACATCGTCGCCGTTTGCAAACTTCACATCTATGCCGAGACGCTTGAATGTGACTTTGAACTGGTTGTAGGTTCCCCCGTAGAGATTGGAGGTCGACACAATGTTCTCACCGGCCTGAGCCAGCGTGGTCAGGGCGAGCAGCTGAGCCGCCTGCCCGCTGCTCGTGGCAAGTGCCGCCGCTCCTCCTTCCAGTGCCGCGACCCTTTGCTCGAAAACGTCGGTGGTCGGGTTCATTATGCGAGTGTATATGTTCCCGAACTGATGCAGTCCGAAGAGCGATGCTGCGTGCTCGCTGTCGTTGAAAACATAAGATGTCGTTTGATATATGGGAACCGCCCTCGAATTTGTGGTCGGATCGGGTTTCTGACCTGCATGAAGTTGGAGAGTCTCGTAGTGGTATTTCCTCTCCTTGCCGTTCGTACTCATCTATTTCTCCTCTTTTCTGTTTGTCCTGATATCACCATTGCCATGAACACGAATTGAAAAGAACCGGTGATTATTTTTTTTATTCGCCAGATTCGTGTTCGAATCTTCCTTACAAAAAAAACCTCCTCCTGCACTGAGAACGATGGCAAGAAGAGGCTTAAATTCTTGACTCATCTCTCCCGTGCAAGCCGTCCTCAAACCTCGGACGGATACGGGCAGGAATTAGCACCGGCCTCCCGGCTGACCTGTACGATCTGACGGAACGGTTGCTAGGGTTTCACAGGGCCTGTTCCCTCCACCCTTTCCCGGACAATAGCTCCGGGAAACCGCGCATCACACCACGTGATGTATGAACGGTTCTCGATGAATTGGAAAAAACTTTTTGAAAGAACTTATTCAATATACTAATCTTGAAATTAAAGTCAAGTATCGAATACGAAGAAATTTTCCCGGACTTAAGTCTGTCGGTTGTCGAGGACCAGCCGGAAGTTTTACCGGATTCATATAAGTGGGAATACCTGTCTGCCTCCACGCCGCGATTTCCGCCGGAAGGCGATGCTGAACTGCAGTTGACGTAAAAGAATTCTGTGGCTTGCCAGATTTGTATTGACTATTTTCGTTCATGGATCTTACGGCATACCTCTCAGGTGGGATGGAGTACGCGGATAATTACGGGGCCGATTGGCGAAGCGACATGGAAGGATGGCTGAGAAACAACCTGGCACACAGCTGCTTCAACCCCGTTCGGGAAAGTGAAAGATTTCTCGGCTCGCGCTATCCTGACATCGATTTCCGCCGCTCAAAGTCGGAGGATTTCGAGAAACACAGACAAATAGCAAGGGATATTGTCCGACTGGATTCGCGCGAAATAATCATGCGCAGCGACTACGTCATATGTTTCTATGACGATAGCGCGCAGAGAGGCGCCGGGACCAAAGGAGAACTCACGATCGCGGCCCTGATGGGCAAACCGGTATACCTGATCAGGGGAATGGACATCGCCGACATACCGAGTTGGGTGATCGGCTGCGCCGACAGAATATTCGACGACTTCGCCGGTCTCAAGCTGTTCCTCAGCCGCGAATACTCGAGGTAGACCTCACTTCAGAACCATTATCTTTCTTGTCTGCGTGTAACTTTCATTCCCGGATGAAGCGATAAGCCTCACGAAGTAAACACCGCTCGACAAGCCGTAGCTTGAGAGAGAAGCGGTATACGGGCCGCCCGAGGGGAATGTGCCGTCCACAAGTGTCTTCACCTTCTGACCGATCACATCGTAGACGTCAATCGTCACCCTCGATTGCTTTTTCAACGCGAAGGAGATTGTGGTACTGGGGTTGAACGGGTTCGGGAAATTCTGGTATAATTCCGCGAGGTCGCTCAGATTCGGAGGAACCGCTCCGCTATCAACGATCTGGCTGTTTAGAATTCGTGCCACCGCGACTGCCTGCTCAAGATCCTGAAGTGTGTCTCCTGCCGCCAGGACGAAAGCAAGTACGGTGTCTGCGGCTGGCGCGATCGAAACGGGGCCGCCCGCTACAACCATAGAGATATCGCTCGGGCCGGCGCTGTCGTATACGGTCCCGCTCGAAAGGGCCTGCCATTTGTAAAGCTTAGAAAAGCCGTTATAGATGCCGTTGCTCGCAGCGTTGTCAATCGCCATATAATTGACAGGCGCTCCGCTTACAAGCGCACACCCGGCGAAGGTCCTCGGGACCCTGGTTGCGTTATAAGCATAACCTAACTGGTAAGGACTGTCATACTCCGCCAGATTGTTCTGGCCGTTGGGTCCGATGTCCCAATCAAAGAATAGCCCCGCATGCAAGTTATTTATCCTGGTCGTGTTGAGATTACGGATCCTGTAGCGCAGGAGAATGAAGTTATCCGTCGAATCGCGATGATACGAATAGGTGTGGAGTGTAACCATTATCCCAACACGGTTCGACGTTGCGTTGCTGTCGTCGAACATGAGAACCGATTCCTGATCTGCGATTATCCCGGGTTTCTGTACGTTGACAAGGCCCACGGGTTTGAAGTCATTATCCTCCTCAGCGGCATTCGCCGTGGAATCCCGTGCCACGTCCACAACTTGTGATGAGGAAATGCCCGCCATGAACGCACCTTCGAAAAGTATGCTGTCCCTGTCCGGCAGATATATGAAACCATCGCCCTGCGAATTGTTCGGGTAATCGTTGAAACCTATATTACCCTTCGAGGTTACTGTCGTGGCAATATTGTTTACCTGAAGGTTTCTAAATGTCGGATTCAACAGAACATCGAATCCCTTGTAGTCTGTATAGCTGCCATCGCTGATCTTGATTACGAATGACGCGATGTGCCCGGCAGGAGTCTCAGCACCCACTTTAAAGCTGAGCGGGTTATTCCCAAAATTATAGGTCCCCATCGTTTGAAGTGCCCCAACCTTCACATTTCCGTTCACGACGGTGACGTACGGATCCTGTGTTGTGAGCGTAAGCTGAAGATTCGTCGTCGGCTTAAGCCAATCGGTGGCAGTTCCCAGAACGCTTACCGTTTCTCCGTCCGTGAAGACGCCGTCGTTGTTGCCGCCCGCCGAATCACTGAGAGTTACGCCGTTCAACATAACGCCCGGTGAGGAAACCGTCAGGGCACTGTAAGCGTTCACCCTGCCAAATCCGATCTTGTAAGCAAAACCCGGGTTCAGGGTATCGATGTTATCGGAACTGACCCGAACTTGTTCTAAAATCTGTTGCGGAGTATAGTTTGGGTGCTGACTCGCCACCAGCGCGGCGACGCCGGCCGCACACGGTGACGCCATCGACGTCCCGCTTTCTTGCGCATAAGTATCTGCTGTTCCGATAGTCGACCAAATCGCGAGGCCGGGCGCGGAGACGGAAACATCATAATTCACATTCGTGAAATCTGTTGCAAGGTCGTTTTGATCCGTGGCTGCGACCGAGAGGACGTTGTTGTAATATGCCGGCGATTCGAATACCTCGGAGTGATCGTCGTTGCCGGCGGCCGCGACGACAAGCGCTCCCTTCGAAGCTGCATAGTCAACGGCATCCTGCTCGTACTGCGAGTATCCCGGCCCGCCCCAACTGCAGTTAATCACCCGTGCACCGTGGTCGGCAGCGTAGATTATTCCTTCGAAGCCGTACACAATATATGGATACCCCGATTGCGGGTCAGTCTCGTCGGCCTCTGAGACCTTGACCGGCATTATCCTGCATTTCGGTGCAACTCCGGCAATGCCGATCGTGTTGTTCGCCACGGCCGCCACAATGCCGGCGACATGTGTCCCGTGTTCATAAGGAGGCGGGAAATCTTCTCTCGGATCATTGTCGGGCGTCGGAGAACCGTGTCCGTTCCCTGCACCGCCGAAATCCCAGCCGATGGAATCTCCGGGATAGCTTGTATCGGATTGCCAGTTTGGGTTATGCCAGATATTAGCATAGAGGTCCGGATGCATCCAGTTGACGCCGGTATCGACTATTCCAACCACGACGCTTGAATCTCCCTCCGTGATGTTCCAGGCATTGAACGCCTGTATCTTCGAGAGGGCGTACTGCTCGGCGATCAGCGAATCGTTCGGCATAAGGTCTCCGCCGCTTACCTTGTACATGTAATGCGGCTCGGCATATTCCAAATCCGGATTCAAGCTGAGCGACTTCGCGAGCAGCGCCGGAGTAACCGTGCTCGAATAATGAACTATATATATGTTGTTCAAAATTGCGGAAGACTTGTCAAGTCTCGCGTGTACGATATTAAGGAGTGGCTGCATGCTGCCCGGGTTCGCCTCGGTCACTATCTGCTTCTGCGGGCCCGGCACTTTGAAGAGTTCCTGTATAGAAGGCACAACGCCGGGTTTGAACTTGACGACGACTACGCCCGGAAGAGCCGGTTTGTCCGGGTCGATCGTCGACATCCCTCTGTAAATCCTCGGCCCGCCTGAGATGTTTCCTGCCGCGGCATAGACATTCACGGAACAAACCAAGACACATAATCCCGCCGCGGCTGCGACGAGCGCCTTCACAGAACTTAATGATGAATTCAAGTGCTTACTCCTTGTGATGAAAGAATCTATATACGCGGGGCATGTCGTTCAACAAATAAAAAGGGCTGTAAGGTTTTACTTTTACAGCCCCTGAACAAAAAATGCCGCGCGTTATGGTACTGCGCCCGATCGTCCGGACTAGATTGCTATCCCCAGACCCAGCGTCACGGCGCTCATCGACCCGAAGCTATAGTCGCCGTTTATCAGCACCGGTCCGAGAGCGAAGCTCAAACCCGCAAGCGCTCTGAACTTATTCTTGCCTTTCAGCGAAAAGGAAACGTTGACCGGCTGAAAGTTCTGGCCGGGGTTGTAGGTGTATTTGACATCGACGGACGAACTCTCCATTTGCAGGCCTCCATATAGTGTCAGCATCAGGAAGGTCTTGCTTACCTCGATGTTCGCCGCGAAGGTCGAGGCCTTCATCAAATCGCCGCCCGAGGAATCCGTGACAGAAAGGCTCTGAAACCCGACCTGCACCGCTATGTCGATGGGAACTAGAGGGATATACTGGCTTATGCTGTGCCTTACAGCAACTCCAAAAAGCTGCACCTTACCGTAGTCTGACAGCTTGATCTCCGGGAGGTATCGTACCATGACGTCGGTGCCGAACAGGCTGCCGATCCCGACCTGCGGTATCGGCAGAGGAACGAGACTCGCATTGATCAATCCTCCGATCGTGGATAGCGAATCCGTCGGGTAGAGAGGATTGGTCGGCGTGATGACCGCCTTCCCTTTATCGCTGCTGCCGTATATCGTCGGCGCGTTCGTCACTGTAAAAGTCGCGGGCTGCTTCCCGAGGATAGGATCATACAGGGTATCCGCGTAGCTCGCATTGAACGACTTGTCGGAACTCTGGATGAGGGCGGTGCCGATCTGCACGCCGACGTACACATGCAGTCCCAATGGAAGAAGGCCGCTCATACTTGCACCGTGAAAGAGGCCGGAATTCATATCCATCCCAAAAGCGTCCACCGCCGGCGCCACGTAGGCTTTGCCATACTCTGAGCTTACCTGCGCAAGCGTGCTGGTCAGGTTCTGCGCCCGCACAAAACTCGCGAGTGCCAGAACCACCAAAGCTGCGGAAACTGCCTTTCGCATCTTACCTCCTGGTTTTTGAACAATTTAGCTTACCTGTCAATGAGCAGTTGTGCCCTGAATCAATGCCGTAATCCGCAAAATCACGGCCTCAACGCAGCATTCAGGCGTTTCGTAACGTCCCCAATTTCACCAATGCCGTCGACTTCAACAAGCAATTTCTTCAGTGCATAAAAGTTCTTCACAGGCTTCGTCTGATTGATATAAACCTCGAATCTCCTGAGAATTGTCTCTTCCCTGTCGTCGTCTCTTTGATATAGTTCTCCACCGCACTTCGGGCATTTGGAATCCTCAATTTTGTCCACGGACAGGTTGAAAATCGCGCCGCAGCTTCTGCAAACGCGCCGCGACGTAAGTCTCTTCAAGAGTATGTCCCTGTCAACTTCCATGCTCACTACTTTGTCCACCTTGATGCCCGATTTCTTGAACACCTTATCCAACGCTTCAGCCTGTGGCAGCGTTCGCGGGAATCCATCCAGGATGAAACCGTCCCCGGCATCGGCTTCCTTCAGCCTTTCCTGTATGATTCCGATTACGACGTCATCCGGCACGAGTTCCCCCCGGTCCATGAACGTCTTCGCCTTTTTGCCAAGGCCGGTGCCGTTTGCGATCGCAGCCCTCAAGATGTCGCCCGATGCGATGTGCACGATCCCGAGCTCTCTGGAAAGAATTTTTGCCTGTGTCCCCTTCCCGACTCCCGGAGGACCGAATAGAATTATTCTCATTGATTCACCGTAGATTTTTTGTTTGCGCGAATGTTTTTCGCCGCAAGCTGACCGCACGCGCCGTCGATATCTTCGCCCGAATTCGAACGGACGAAAACCGTCACTCCGTTTTCGCGAAGCTCGCCGGCAAATTCTTCCACGCGGCTGCTCGGCCTGAGTTTTAATGCCACCGGATCGACCTGCAAACCGAGATTGCCCAGATGATCCAGCGGGTGATAGTGCAGCAGATTTATTTTAAGAGGAATCTCACGCGAAAGTTTAACCAGCCGCGCCAGATCCTTGTCGGTATCGTTCAAACCGTCAAAGAGAATGTATTCGAACGTGATCCTGTCTCGCCTCAACCGGTAAAATTCCTTCACCGCCGGAAGGAGCTTTCCCAGGTTGTGCTTCCTGTTTATAGGCATCAGCAGTGTCCTGACTTCCTCGTCGAGACTATGTAGCGAGATTGCCAACCTGAATTTGACCGGCTCACTTGCAATCACGGGAATCTTGTCCGCAATACCGGCTGTCGAGACGGTGATCGCCTTGGCCCTGATGTTTATGGAATTATCATCCGTAAGGATTCGTATGGCGCTGCAGACCGCTTCGTGGTTGAGAAGCGGTTCACCCATTCCCATGAAGACGACGTTTGTGACACGTTTCCTGGCGTAGCGCTGGGCGATAAACACCTGCGATATGATTTCACCGGCCGTGAGGTTGCGCGTGTACTTCATCGCACCGGTCGCACAGAACTTGCAGTCGAGCGGACATCCGACCTGAGTAGACACGCACACGGTCTCCCTTAACGACCCGGCATCGTCCGGCGATTTTTCCCGCGGGATCAGGACGGTTTCGATTTTGTTCTCGTCCGCAAGCTGAAGCAGAAACTTCAATGTTCCGTCGGACCGCGATTCTTCAACGCCGGCAACTTCCGGGTATTTTAACTCGGCGACTTCGGCCAGCTTGGTGCGGAGAGGTTTCGCGAAGCCGGTGACGGAATCAAAGTCCTCGATGTGCCGCCGGTAAATCCATCCAAAAATCTGTTTGCCCCGATACTGCTCCTCCCCGATCCCGCGGAAAAAATCTTTCAGTTCGGCTTCCGATTTGCCGAGCAGGTTGACCTTCTCGCCGCTTCGCTTGGGCGCCCTCTGCCCTCCGGTCATATCGGGAGTTTCACTCCCATTTTCTGCTCCAACCCGCGCCGGTAGACAACCGACGCAAGCGCTACATCCCAGGGACCGATACCCTGAGATTTGAAGATAGTAATCTCGTCCTCTGTTCTTCTGGCGACCGCCCCGTTGAAAAGGTCCCGGAATTCGTATATGTCACTCCAGTGAAGCTTTCCTTTTTCCAGCAGGGGAAGGAAATCCCCGCATTCTTTCTCTCCCTGTTCGCGGCTGTCGATAACGATAATATCTGCCCGGCTGACGGCGATCTCGTCCAATTCGCGCTTCAAAAGCGTGTTACCTCCTGCCGCGTTAACGTGGCATCCCGCCTTCAACACTTCGCCCGGAAGCACCGGAGACATGGCACTGGTGGCGGTCGTAACTACATCGCAAATAGCAGCATCGATAACATTCCGAACGGCTTCAAGCGCCGTGCCGCAGGACTTCTGCATTTTCTCGCAGAACGATTTCGCGTGATCGTAATTCCGGCTGAATACCTTAACAGATTTGAACGATCGGGCGGCGAGAACCGCGGTCAGCTGCGTTTCAGCCTGGTAACCCGAACCAATCAGGCCAAGCGTCGCTGATTTCTGGCGAGCGAGAACTCTCGTCGCCGCGGCGCTTGCGGCGCCTGTTCTAAGCTGGCCGAGCTTGTCGCCTTCAATGATCGCCAGAGGATCGCCCGTGTTCCCGTCGAAGAGATGGACCAGAAAGCGCGCTTCCCCTTTGAAGCTGGTGTAAGCTTTGTAACCGAAGATGCCTTCCTTTTCGTCGGACGCAGGCATAAGATGAAGAAACCCGTTCTTCATTCGAAGTCTGGCCCTTGGAAGGAAAATCGTATCTCCGCCGGCCATCGATCTTCCTACGCGCTCGACGGCGGCGATTGCATCCCCGACGTTCACGAGCCGGGAGACTTCTTCTTCGTTTATATAGAGTATCATTTTGCGCTCAGGCTTTTTGCTATGAACTTTCCGTGCTCTCTGCCGTTCTCAATGAAGATTTTATTGCAGTCATAACCGGCTACTATTGAGCCGGCGACATAAAGCCCTTTGACGTTCGTCTCAAAAGAGTTGGGATCGTGAGTAGGAACACCTGTCTTCCCATCGATCTCTACCCCAAGGTCGCGGAGGAAATCGACATCGGGATGATAACCTGTAAGCGCATAAACGAAATCACACCCGATCTCTTCTCTTTTCCCATCGACGTCGACTACGACCTTGCCGGGAAGCATCTCTACGACTCTGCATTTGAATCTCGCCTTTATCTCTCCGTTCTTAACCCTGTTCTCTATGTCGGGGAGTATCCAGTACTTGACGCTTTTGCCGAACCACTCTTTCCTGTATAGCAGCGTCACGTCGACACCGTGCCTGTACAGGTCCAGGGCCGCTTCCACCGCACTGTTTTTGCCTCCGATCACGGTCACCTTTTGTCCAAAATGTAACCCCGGTTCCCGATAGCAATGAGCGACGTTGGGAAGATTCTCTCCCGGAACGTTCAGCCTATTAGGCTGATCATAGAAACCGGTCGCGACTATCACCTTACGGGCAAGCAGAAATCCCAGCTCCGAAGTAATCTCACTCTTTATCTCGATTCGAAAGTATGCTGAGCCGTCGGAAATCTTTGTTACCGACATTACACGCGAGTTCCCTTTGAACTGAAGTCCGTATGCTTTCGCCGCACGTGAGTAATAGTTCACGGCTTCGACCCGCGTCGGGTGTGACGACGACGCGATGAAGGGTATATCGCCGATCTCGAGAAGTTCAACCGTAGAGAAGAAGACCATGCTGGTCGGAAAATGCTGGATGGAGTTGACGATCGCTCCCTTGTCGAGAACGAGGACTGAAAGTCCATTCTTCTTCGCTTCAATGGCAGCAGATAGTCCCGCAGGACCCGCACCGATCACAATCACGTCGTATTTCATCCGTTCTTCCATTCCAACAAAAGTCGTCCTTTAGATTGTTGCCTCAACATACCCGACAAATTGCACATTCGGCGGATTCATTTGCGGACGTTTACAGCGGCAGACCACCTGATAATATCCTGATGGGGTATGGGATTTATCACAAGATGATTGATAACCGGTAGACAATTGAGAAGCGCCTGATTAGGAAATAGTTTCATATCAAGGATGGGATTAAAACCCATTCCCGATCCGGTCGGGATTACGAATCCGCTCTTTCTATCAGTTTGCAGAGACGAGATCCGGTTGAGCTGAAGGTGGGATTTGAACCCACGACCTGCGGTTTACGAAACCGCTGCTCTACCGCTGAGCTACTTCAGCAAAACTATCATTTTGTTCCGTAAAATATAATGTGCTGAGGGAGAAGTTTCAATTTCCTCGAAATCTTGGTGGTGGGCTACTTTAGGATTTTTGCGCACAGAGTACACGGAAAAAGGCACGGATTCTCATTGATACATCGATTAATAATAGTTTGATCCGTGGTTATCTTGTTTTTTCCCGTGTTATCCGTGTGCTAATGTTTCCATTCAAAATTGCCCAGTGCCGAAATCCTGTTTCCGGGGCCCGATTGCTTGTTCCCTGGCTCATTGAATACGAATTCGCATGAAGGTAACTTGTATCATGAAACACAAAAAGGTCCACATTACAACTGTGGGATGCCCAAAGAACCAGGTGGACAGTGAAGTGCTCGCGGCGCAGTTGAAGGCTAACGGCTACACTCTCTCGGAGACCGTAGACGGCGCCGATGTCGCTGTGATCAATACCTGCGGCTTCATCGACGCGGCCAAACAGGAATCAATCGAGACCATACTCAATATCGCCGGGAAGAAAAAGTCGGGCAACCTGAAGAAAGTCGTTGTCACCGGCTGCCTCGTTGAGAGATACAAGAGAGAACTTCAGGAAGGTTTGGGCGAAGTCGACGCATTTTTCGGAACCCATGAGATAAAGAATATCCTCGGTGAATTCCAGGCCGAATATAAATATGATATGGTCGGCGACCGGGTTCTCACTACCCCGTCTCACTACGCATACCTGAAGATCTCCGAGGGCTGCGACAACCCGTGTTCGTTTTGTGCCATTCCTCTAATGCGGGGAAAACATTCATCGAAAACGATTGAGGAAATCACGCATGAAGCCGAATTGCTCGCCGCGAAAGGCGTCAAGGAACTGATCGTCGTCGGCCAGGACCCAACTGACTCCGG
>JAJYOS010000088.1 GCA_021796055.1 Bacteroidota bacterium | reverse complement strand
TCTGGACTTCGCCTTTGATATTACGAACAATACTAATCGCCTCTACTCCGCCCTGCACATAACCCCCGCAAATATCTATGTCGGTGCCGACTCCGGCTGGATTTTTCATTCGCTTGACAGTGGAAAAACTTGGTCTTCCGAAAAGATAAGTGAGTGGCCGGTAAGGTCCGTGTTTACATACTATGGGCCGACCGTAGGAATAATAACGGTATACGCACTCACGGCTAAATCGATATGTTCTAAGACCGAATTTCCACCGACGCCATGGAGTGAGAATGTACTTCCTCAATTACAAGGGCTTGGAGTTGAGGCTTTCGAAGGAGGGTTTTGTTACGGCGGAGGTCATGGCTTCATCGTCGGTGCTGGAGGCGACTTCTGGACTTCGCCTTTGATATTACGGACGTCTTCTTCCGACACTTCAGGGTGGGAAATCTTATCGGGCGTTCCAGGTAGCGGCCCGTTGTACGGTGTCTCGGCTCCTTCTAACAGCTTGATTTATGCGTGCGGCCAAAGGGGGGCGATTATCAAATCGACTGACGGTGGTGACTCATGGGTATCACTTGCTCCAGGATACTCTATGATGCCGCTGCCAGATTTGCGAGCCATTTCCTTTGTCGACGAAAGACATGGTTTTGTCGTCGGCGATTCAGGAACAATCCTATATACTTCGAACGGAGGACTGACGGGCATAGCGAGACCCAGACCGACTGCTCCAACTGCTTTTGTCTTGGAACAGAACTATCCGAACCCGTTCAATCCAACAACTACTATCCAATACCGGCTAGCAGAAGTTTGCAGGGTCACTCTAGCTCTCTACGATGTGCTCGGTAGGGAAGTGAGAGTCCTTGTGAAGGCGATCGAGTCTCCGGGCAGCCACTCGGTGAAAATTGATGCCGGTGATTTGCCGAGCGGTGTCTACTTTTACCGTCTACTGGCAGGAACTTTCGCTCAGACGAAAAAACTCGTGCTGGCAAGATAGTATCCGTATCTGGCCGAGTGATATGAGAAAATGAGGGCGGATAGGTAATCTGAAATCCTTCATCTGCTTTACGCCCCCGTTTCTTGAGTTCCAAAGGGCTCTTTCCTATATTGTTTCGAGATTATCACTGTGTGCAAACGAAAAATTCGTACCTCAAGTGGTGCGGGGATTGAAACAGGATGAAAATTCACGAGTACCAGGCAAAAGAGATTCTCAAGAAATTCAACGTGGCTATCCCGAAGGGAAAGGTCGCGTTCAGTGTCGATGAAGCGGTCCAGGTCGCGCAGGAAATAGGCGGAAATGTTTGGGTAGTAAAGGCCCAGATTCACGCGGGTGGACGAGGGAAAGGCGGCGGCGTAAAGGTAGCCAGAAGCCTTGACGAAGTCAGGCAGCTTGCCTCGCAGATATTAGGCATGACGCTCGTTACTCACCAGACCGGACCTGAAGGTAAAGTTGTCAAACGTCTTCTGATAGAACAGGGCATTAACATCGCGAAGGAACTTTACGCTGGAATAGTGCTTGACCGTTCGACTTCGAAGAACGTCTTCATGGTATCTACCGAAGGCGGAGTCGAGATAGAGAAGGTCGCCGCCGAGTCGCCGGAGAAGATTCTGAAGGAGACTGTCGACCCCGGTCTCGGACTCATGCCTTTCCAGGCGAAGAAGCTTGCGTTCGGACTCGGCCTGCAGGGTGATGCTTACAAGAACGGCGTGAGGTTTCTCACCGCGCTGTACAACGCGTATCTCGGAACGGACGCCAGCCTTGCCGAAATCAATCCGCTCGTCCTGACTACCGAGGGGTACGTCATGGCTCTCGACGCGAAGATGAATTTCGACGACAACGCGCTCTTTCGTCATCCCGACATTCTTGAACTTAGAGACCTCGATGAAGAATCCCCGCTCGAAGTGGAGGCGTCCAAGTCGCATCTGAATTACATCAAGCTCGACGGCAACGTCGGCTGCATGGTCAACGGAGCCGGACTCGCGATGGCGACGATGGACATCATAAAGCTTACGGGTGGCGAGCCCGCGAACTTCCTCGATGTCGGCGGCGGCGCAAATGTCGAGACCGTTTCGAACGGATTCAAGATCATACTCTCCGACCCGAACGTGAAGGCGATACTCATAAACATATTCGGCGGAATAGTGCGCTGCGACCGCGTCGCTCAAGGCGTTATAGAAGCCGCGAAGAGAGTCTCTGTCAATCTGCCGGTGGTCGTGAGGCTCGAAGGGACGAACGCGAAGGAAGGGGCGGAGCTTCTGAAGAACTCAGGACTCGATTTCGCGGTCGCGAACGGCTTGAAGGATGCTGCTGAGAAAGTGGTTTCCGCGCTTAGAAACTAGACCAAGAGGAATTCTCAATTTCAAATTAATTGAGAATTCAACATTCAAAATTTAAAATCTTATTTAGATAGTTGGATTGGAATAAATACGAAGCCGTAATCGGACTTGAGGTGCATTCGCAGATGCTCACGCAAACGAAGGCATTCTGCGGATGTTCGACGAGGTTCGGTAATCCCCCAAACTCGAATGTATGTCCCGTATGTCTCGGCATGCCCGGCGTACTTCCCGTTTTGAACAAACAGCTCGTCGAGTTCGCGATAAAGATGGGGCTTGCCACTCATTGCAAGATCACTCCGTACTCGATTTTTGCCAGGAAGAATTATTTTTATCCCGATCTTCCGAAGGGATATCAGATTTCCCAATTCGAGGAGCCCATATGCGTCGGGGGCCATGTGGAAATAGAAAAGAAAGACGGGTCGAAGAAAAAAATCGGACTCGTCAGAATTCACATGGAAGAGGACGCAGGAAAGTCGATTCACGATCAGGGATCCGAAACTTTTGTCGACCTGAACCGTTGCGGCGTGCCGCTCCTTGAGATCGTCAGCGAACCCGACATACGCTCCGGCGAAGAAGCGTACCTCTATCTCCAACAGATCAGGCAGACCGTGACATATCTCGGTGTCTGCGACGGCAATATGGAAGAGGGCTCCTTGAGATGTGACGCCAACGTTTCGATTCGTCTGCGCGGCGAAGAGAAGCTCGGCACCAAGGTAGAGATAAAAAACCTGAATTCCTTCCGCAATGTCGAGCGAGCGATCGATGTCGAGATAGACAGGCAGTACCTTCTAATCGAGTCCGGCGGCCATGTGAAGCAGGAAACGCTCCTTTACGACGCCGATACCAATGAAGTCAGGTCCATGCGGTCGAAGGAAGAGGCGAATGATTACAGATACTTCCCCGATCCTGACCTCGTACCCGTTGTGATAGACGACGCATGGATAGAGCGCGTCAAAGCTGCTCAGCCTGAGCTGCCGATGGAACGGCGCGACAGGTACATGAGTGATTTTTCGCTCCCGAAATACGACGCCGAAGTCCTGACGGCTGAAAAGGATGTGGCGGAATACTACGAGCAGGTCGTGACCAGCTTCAAGGTCAAGTCAAAGGAGGCGTATAAGCAGGCCAGCAACTATTTGATGACCGATGTTCTGCGCGTCGTGAACGAGAGGAACATTGGGATCAAGGAGTTTTCGATCCGGCCGGCGCAGCTTTCAAGGATGATCGACCTGATCAACGAAGGCACAATTTCCACGAAGATCGCGAAGGAAGTTTTTGAAGAGATGCTGCAGTCGGGTCACGACCCAGATGCGATCGTTGAGAAGAAGGGCCTCCGTCAGGTGTCGGACGAATCCGCTATCGGAGAAGTCGTCGAGGAAGTGTTACAATCGAATCCGGACGAAGTACAGAAGTATATCGGCGGGAAAGAGAAGCTCTTCGGCTTCTTTGTCGGCGAGATAATGAAAAAGACGCGTGGCAAGGCTAACCCGAAGATACTGAATGACCTGCTGCGGCAGAAACTTGAGAAATTAAAAAACTGACACAAGCAAGCTCCAAAGGGCAAACACCACGTTCCGAACAAAAAGGAAAACAGATAAGAGTTAAAAAGAAATGAGGATATTCGGTTTTTCTGCCTTTGGTTTTTGGAGCTTCCTTGGAGCTTGGAATTTGAAACTTTGTTCTTTCAAGAGAGAGGGCACATGAGAAAGACTATCGTTGCGGCAAACTGGAAAATGAATAAAGACGTGGACGAGGCATCCGAATTTGTATATGCGTTCCAGGAAGAGATGAAGGATACTGACCCGAACGCGGAGGTAATCATATGTCCGCCGTTCATAGCGCTCGACGCCGTCGCTGAACTGCTTCAGGACAGTGAGTTCAAGCTCGGAGCGCAGAATCTTCATTACGAAAATGACGGCGCGTTTACCGGTGAAATATCCGGTAGAATGTTAAAGGCGCTCGGCGTGCACTACGTAATAGTCGGGCATTCAGAGAGACGGCAGTTCTTCGGCGAGACGGACGAGATAGTCTCGAAGAAAGTCAAGAAGGCGCTCTCGTCCGACCTGAAGGTCATCCTCTGTGTCGGTGAATCGCTGGCCGAGCGGGACGGAGGAGTCACGGAGAAGGTGCTTGAGAGGCAGGTCAAGGCGGCACTCGACGGGTTGACCGTGCAGCAGCTTGCTTCGCTCGTCATTGCATACGAGCCTATATGGGCCATCGGTACGGGGCGCAACGCCACTCCGCAGCAGGCACAGGACGCACACGCGTTCATAAGATCCACCGTCGCAGGTTTGTTCGGCAAAGCCGCGGCCGCGTCGCTGACCATCCAATACGGTGGAAGCGTGAAGCCGGAAAACGCCGCCGAGCTTCTTTCGCGGCCGGATGTGGACGGCGCGCTCGTCGGAGGCGCGAGCCTGAAAGCGGATTCCTTCGCGAAAATTGTAAAGAGCTCCCCGGCGTCGAAGTAATTAAGCCTTACATTTTGGAGCTTTGTCTTTACTTGGAACTTGCAGATTGGAGCTTGGAACTTACGACAGTTTGGTGTCCGTCGCGCAATTGACACGATGTCTACTGCCAAGTGCGTCTTATTTGCTCTGGTATGCCTGGTAGCATCGTCAGAGGTTTATGCGCAGTCAACGTCTGATTCCCTCGTAGTTCATGTTTCGCCCGATACGGTTCTTCAGCTCCCCGCGAAATATATAATCCAGAATTCCGAGCGACTCGTAAGCGGTTCCGTGCTCCTAAAGCCCGGCATCGATTACAAAATCAATTATACCACCGGCACCGTAAAGTTCGATACGGCTTCGGCATTTTTCCGGGCGCGCGAAGATTCTGTTTTCACGATCGGCATTTTCTACCGTAATTTTCCCTTCGATCTTCCCACCGAGTACACCCGCCATGTGACGATCGTGAAGTACGACACCTCCTCGAAACGCAACATCACTATGATTGAGCAGGCCGCACCTCTTACACCTTCGGAGATGTTCGGCAGCAACATCCAAAAGAGCGGGAGCATCGTTCGAGGTTTCACAATAGGCTCGAACCAGGATCTGCAGGTCAATTCCGGCTTCAGGATGCAGCTCGACGGCATGCTAACCAAGGACGTCGAAGTAACCGCCGCGCTGACCGACCAGTCGAGCCCGATCCAACCCGAAGGAAACACTCGTACTCTTCAGGAGTTCGACAAAGTCTTCATCAACATCAAGTCTCCGCATATATCCGGAACGCTGGGTGATTTTGAATTTTCGCAGACCGGCACCGAATTCGGCATCATAAACAGGAAGCTTGAAGGCGCCATGGGCATTGCGCACTACGGCGAAACGACGGTGACGGTGAGCGGCGCGGTGAGCAGGGGAACTTACACTACCCAGCAGATCGCGCCGATAGACGGAAGCGAGGGACCTTATCAGCTGTTGGGAAGCGACGGCAGTCCGAACATAATTGTGATCGCCGGAACTGAGAAAATCTATCTTGACGGCGTGCGCATGGTGCGCGGCGAGACGAACGATTACACCATCGATTACTCGAACGCGCAAATAACGTTCACGCCGAAACATCTGATCACGAGCCTCAGCCGCATATTTGTGGAGTTTGAATACACTAACGGAAATTTTCAGAGGACCTTCGCGGGAGGCGCGGCCGAGACGAAGCTGCTGCACAACAGGCTTCAAGTAGGAGTCTCTTATTACCAGGAGGGCGACGATCCAAACTCCGCGTTCGGCGTCACGCTGGCAGACTCCGACAAGGCCCTTTTGAGCGCTGCCGGCAGCAACAGGCTCGCAGCGGCAAGAAGTGGAGTCACCTACGTCGGGCGAGATTCCGTAACGGGCGTCGGGAAAGGGCAATATATGCTCGACTCGACAGTGGTCAGTGGGAAAGAATATTACTACTACGCTTTCGTTCAGCCGGCCGATACAACAAACCTTGTGAACGCCGTTTACAGCGTATCCTTCTCTCTTGTCGGGGCAGGCAAAGGAGATTATCAGTCGGTGGGCTTCGGACAATTCAATTTCGTCGGCGTCGGCAAGGGGGATTACGCCCCGATCGTAATATTGCCGATGCCGCAGTTCCAACAGCTAGCCGACGTACACTCGAAATACAGCTTCAGCAAGGATGGGGCAGTGACGCTTGAGTACGCGGCAAGTAGTTTCGATCCGAATAGGCTTTCATCACTCCCCGGAATAACATCTACCGGTTCCGCGATGAAATTCGGGGTGGACTACGCGCCAAAGCAACTACGCGTCGGAGACGCCGTCCTGGGGTCGATCAACTTCAATGAGATGACGCGATACGAGAACAAAAACTTCACGCCGATGAGCTGGACAAACAACGTCGAGTTCAACCGCCAGTGGGGAATCGATACTCTGACCGCGGCGAATGAGCTTCTCAACCAGGCTCATTTGGATCTCACACCCGCAATAAGAAAGATCAAGCTTTCAATCGGCGGCGATCTGGGAAGGATAACACGCGGCGCGGGATTCAGTTCGGGAAGATACACGGGCTTTGTCAACTTCGGCGGCGACTCCGTTGGTCTTCCGACTGTGAATTATCAGGCGACAGAGATCGACAGCAAGGATAATCAGTTCGGCAATTTCGGATCCTGGTTCAGGCAGCAGGGTGACATAGCTTACACATTCTGGAAAGTAACGCCCGGTTTCAGGCTCGAATCTGAGGACCGCCGCGTCGCGACTACAGGCACGGATTCGCTCTGGACCACATCGTACCGGTACACCCAATACGGTCCGACGCTTTCCATCGCCCAATTTTATAATGTCGCCCTTTCCGCTCAGATGTACGTGAGGAACGAAAGCGGAATAATCGGAGGAGAGATGCTCCCGTCTTCAAATTCGTTGACAGACCAACTAAGCATGAATTTCTCTGAATGGAACGATTTCACCTCCAGCCTCACCCTGACGTACAGGAAGAAGAGTTATACGGAAAGCTTCCGGAATCTTGGCTTCGCGGATAACGAATCCGTGCTCTCCAAGTGGGAAGCGAATTACTCCCCTCTTGAACGCGGTATCGAAACCAACCTTTTCTACCAGGTGACGACGCAGCGTGCAGCGAGGATGGAACAGATATTCTGGAAGGTCCAGCCTGGGCAGGGACAATATGTATGGATCGACGGGAATCATAACGGCCAGGTTGACCTTACCAACCCCGCCGATTTCCAGCAGGTCAACTTCAACGGCGATTACATCCTCCTTACTCGACCGACGACCACCCTTTTTCCCGTTGTGGATCTTAAGACGAATGTCCGGGTCGCTCTTACGCCGGATAGGTTCATTAAGCGTAACGGGAATTTTGTCGGCGCAGTGCTGCGCTCTCTTTCGAGCGTGACGCTGTGGCAGATTAATGAGAATAATCAGACTACGAATGTGAGCGACATATATCTTCTTCATCTCTCAAGGTTTTTGAACGACAGCCTGACAATCAGCGGGGCTCAGGTGTTCCAGCAGGACATCTACGTGCTGCAGAATAATCGAGACTTCTCGCTTCGCCTGAGATACCTGCAGAATAAATCACTGAGCCAGTACTCCATAGCTGAACAGAGAGGTTATCAGCGTGAACAAAGCCTGCGGCTTCGGACAAAGCTGTCGGATACTTTCTACGAGCAGCTTGACCTCGCTTGGAAGGAGAATGATGTCTTCACAGCCTACACAGATCAGGCTTATCAGATAGGCTCCAACGCCATTTCCTCGGAGCTGTCCTACCGGCCGAACATGAATGTCGAGTCGTCATTCACGCTCGAAATCTCCAAGGGTGTTGATGCTTCGCGTGCCGATCTCACCGCGTCCATGAACACCGAGATACTCAAGGTCGCGTATTCGATTCTGACGCGCGGAAGAATGACGGTGCGGCTTGAACGCGACGAGGTGATGATAAGCAATGCGCAACCGAATGTTTACATGCCTTTCCAGCTCACGCAGGGATTCGTGCCCGGCCAGACATACATCTGGGAGGTAGGTTTTCAGTATCGCATAAATTCATTTATACAGGCTAACGCGAACTATTCCGGAAGAAGCGAGGCGGGCGGGACGCCGATTCACATGATGACGGCCGAAGTAAGAGCGTTCTTCTGAAAATTCTGCCGAAGCGGATCACCTGGTTCACTCCTCATGGTATTCAACCGTAAGGATTAATTTTGATTCATTCCCCTATTTCAAAGCATTTGCCGCGCCGGTTGAGAAACTGATTTGGAGCCGATTGTGTCTAGTATATTACCGGTGCTCCAAAGGGTGTGGAGCTCGACGATGATTGAACGGCACCGGCTGATTCGGAAAGGAGAAGTACCATGAAGACGAATCGGATTTCACCCCGGCTGATCGCGCTCTTAACGGCGTTCGCGGTCGGGATAGCGACTAGCCCGGTCCCGGTAAGCGCAGCCGTGGCAAAGAAGTCGGATAGTAAAGTGAAAATCTATGTCGAGTATAAGCTGTCCAAAGAAGGGATCCTCAAGGACAACAACATTAAGGTTGATGTCACCGGTAGGGCGGTGATCCTTTCGGGGACGGTACCCACTCTGCACGACAGGACACAAGTCGGTAAGATCGTTAAGAAGGTGGACAGACACTACGCTGTCGTCAACGACCTTTCCGTTAAGGGGCCTTTCGTGCCGGACAGCGCGCTGGCCGCCGATGTCTTGCATCGAGTCGAGAACCACGTCTTCTACACCGTGTATGACTGGCTCACTGTTGGTGTCACCAATGGCGTCGTGACGCTTCACGGTTGGGTCAGCGAACCATGGGAGGTTCAACAATACCAGGCGCAGGCTGAGAAAGTGCCAGGCGTCCGAAAGATTATAAATCAGCTCCGAGTTGAGATGAACTTTGGTTATCTCCGATATCGAGTTGCCAACCTCATTTACCGTAATCCGTTATTCTGGCAGTACGACACTGAGCTCAACCCGCCGGTTCATGTTATCGTCAACAACAGAACGGTGATACTTGAAGGGTTCGTCAACTCGACGGGAGAACGCGGTTTCCTCGGCAGTCAGGTAACGTTCCGGACCGACGCATTCAACGTCGTGAACCATTTGCAGGTAGAGCCTGGCTAAATAGTTCCGTCGCGATATATAGGTAGACGCCCGGTTCAGATGCCGGGCGTTTTTCTTATATGCCTTCTATCGTGAGTGACCTCTGGACTTCGGAACTACTGAAATGGTATTGATGTTGAGACGTGAGTTAAATAGAGAAGGTCTGAGAAATTGACAGGCACGCGGAAGGAGGTCCTCAATTAATATTTGAACGCAAAGATCGGGATTTTGTTGAAACAACTGCGTGATTAAGTCAAAAGACAGCCAAGCACCAAAAACAGATAGGAGGTAAGATGCAGATACTTTTTCTGATAGGAAGGCTAATGTACGCGGCACTGTTCGTTGAATCCGGGATAGGCCATGTTACAAAAACCAAACAGATGGGCGCTTACGCCAGGTCGAACGGCGTGCCGGCGGCCGAGTTTATGACTTTCCTTACGGGAGTTATGTTATTAGTCGGAGCCGCTTCCTTCATCTTCGACGTCATGATCTTCTACGGTGCGCTGCTTATACTCCTGTTTCTGGTACCGACGGCATTCATGATGCACGCCTTTTGGAAGGTTTCGGATCCCGGCATGAAGCAGATGCAGCACATTCAGTTCATGAAGAATATATCTCTCGCGGGCGCGGCGCTGATGATAATGTTTTTCACATACGGGTTGCATTAAGCAGGTGAGAGTTCCTGCGTCACGGTTAGGAAAATGAGATATGACTCGAATTAGAAACCGGGGTAACGCACATACCCACCGGTTTCGAGGAGTCACGGTAGTTGGAGTGGCCTGGTTCGAAGGGCGCGGTCAATTTTCTGGAGAATGTCCTCGATCTTATAAGGCTTAGCCAGGATATCCCGTGCCCCGATATTCAAAGCCTCTCGCTCAACTTCTGATTCAAGATGGCCGCTTGCTGAGATAATATTCGCCTGAGGGTTCAACAACTTAAGTCCTGCAAGAATCTCAGTCCCGCTCATCTCAGGGAGATCCATGTCAAGAATCACGAGGTCAATTTCTTTCTTGTGTACCTTGTAGGTTTGTAGTCCGTCAAGACCATTGGACGCGAAAATAACTTTGTATCCGCCTTCGGTGAGAATGGTATTCAGGAAGTCTTTGAAAATTCCCTCGTCTTCTATCACGAGGATGGTCTCGCCGCGGCCGGCTGGTAAGTCGGCATTCTCGCTTTTCTCCAACGCGGACCCAGAATTTGGAGAGGGGATCGGGAAGTAAAGCGAGAACGATGATCCTTTGCCTACGGTACTCCTTACGTCGATGAAGCCGTTGTGCGACTTCATTACTCCGTAGACAACCGCGAGTCCGAGGCCGGTCCCGAACCCGCCTTTTGTGGTATAGAAAGGCTCGAAAATATGTTCGAGTATTTCTTTTTCCACGCCCGACCCTGTGTCCGAAACCGTTACCAGAAGGTAGCCGTCCGTATCTCGGGCGCGCAGACTATCATTCATCTCCCCGAACCTTGACTTGCAGACGTCGATGCTTATTGTCCCTCCGCCGGGCATTGCGTCTCGCGCGTTAACGCATAAATTGAGGAGAGCCTGGTGTATCTGGTTAGAATCGGCAAGAATGGCAGGTGTCCCTTTTTCGATTTTCACTTCGAAGTTTAAATTTCTAGGAAAAGTCTCCTTGAGAAGGTCGATGATTTCCTGCACGACATCGGCCACGTTGACGCGCTCCATCGCGGCATCAACCGTCCGGGCAAATGTCATAAGCTGTTTTGCCGTGTTGGCTCCTCGTTCAGTCGCCTTTCTGACTGCCTCAGAGCTTCTCTTGAACCGTTCCGGATCCGTTCGCCATCTTTCCATGAGGGAGATGTGTCCGGTGATGACATTCAGGATATTGTTGAAGTCATGCGCTATTCCCCCGACAAGCGTCATTAGTGCTTCGAGCCTCTGTGATTGAAGCAGCTGTTTGTCCGACCGCTGTTCACGAGGCTCCCGCGGACGATCGACGCGGAAATAGTTACTCTCACCCATGGCGCGGGAATTGCCGTCGGTGTTTTCATTCATACGGACACTCTCAACTTCGAGGAAGGTGCGTCCCGCCCTTTTCTTGTATGGCAGTTCGTCTTCGCTTATGATTTTTTTCATTGCGCGTTTTAGTGAACCGGAGTCGGATTAAGCGGCGGCCGGTTGGGAATCAGTTGCCCGTCCAAGTTGAAGAGCTGCGCTCAATGAAGTCACCCCGGCGCGGTGCGCGATTTCGAATTCTATTCTGCCGATTATCATATCGCCGTACTTACAAAAAGAAGAACCACCGACGCGATCGGATTCTCCTGCCGAAGCAGGAATCATGTCAGAAGTCGCCTTCTGTCGGGGAGTCCCGTCGTTAACGTGGCTGAGTACTGGGTACATGTGTTGTCTCCTGTTCGGAGTAGCCTTGTCAGGCTTCCGGTTTGTTCGGGATGCGGTGCGACGGGCCCCCGGTCAAGCATCCCAATTTTTCAGTAACGTTGCTCTCAAATATTGACTTGCCAGGGATGTCCCGCGCCTTCACGCTTGCCGCTCTGGAAGAGCTGAGCTCGCTGTGCGACGAGCTCCTGTCTTCCCGGACGCTCAGCTGGAAAGCCTCTGCCTTTCGGGACATTCCCTGGCCTTTGCCGCGGACATTACTGCGGCACGCAAAACATGTAGTTACAACCCCAGCAGTTAAGACCTGGCGTGTAGTTAAGATCTTCAGGGTGTACGAGCACTTTAGGTGCGGCTACGATCTTCATCTCTTTTCACCTCCTTTCAGATGCGTGCAATAATTATTGAACATTAGCAAACTCTTCTTCCATGGGAGCGGTCGCCACGAATGTCTTGATGTCTTCCTTGAAAGGGGGACACACAGGGCGGCTCATATCCTCATGCTTTTTGTTTCTTTCGATATCAATTTTCGGACAATGGCCTGAATTGCAAACAGGGAGTATCGCGCATTGGCGGCATTGCGAGTATTTTTCTGTGCCGGGCTTCACCCATAGGGTGTAATTTTCCATGTTGAGCTGTATTGTCCCGTCTTCGTTGAGATGACCCACGAGGTTTTCTGGAAGCTCAAACGCGGAAGTGCATTTGTACAACGAGCCGTCC
>JAJYOS010000087.1 GCA_021796055.1 Bacteroidota bacterium | reverse complement strand
CTCCTTGCTATAAGAAGAAATGCTATCAGACACGCAAGCGGAATCTCGATGAGAGATTCGGGTGAGCTTGTCAGAAGACTTGTCAACGACCTCCTCCCTTTCAAGCTGACCGGCTCGCAGAAAAAGGTATTGAACGAGATACTAAGCGACATTCGCCTCGCTCACCCTATGCACAGGCTCCTACAGGGCGATGTCGGGAGCGGGAAAACAATCGTCGCACTCATAACCATGCTCATCACCGTCGAAAGCGGATATCAGGCCGCGTTCATGGCTCCAACGGAGATTCTGGCCGCCCAGCACTTCGCGAACATCAGGCAGTATCTCGACCTGCTGGGAGTTCAATCGGCAATCCTCGTCGGAGGACAGAAGAAGAGCGAACGCGGGCAGATATATCACGACATAGAAACCGGAAGGGCGTCCGTGGTCATCGGCACGCACGCGATCATTCAGGAAGGGGTAAAGTTTAGCAATTTGGGGCTAATTGTGGTGGACGAGCAGCATCGCTTCGGTGTCGTCCAGCGGATGGCGCTGCAGGAGAAGGGCGAAAACCCGCATTTGCTCGTCATGACCGCCACCCCCATTCCACGCACCCTTTCACTCACTATATACGGTGACCTCGACGTGTCGGTGATCGACGAGATGCCGACGGGGAGAAAAGGCATTAAGACGGCACTCCGCGGCGAATCGCACAGGGACAAAGTTTATAAGTTCATCCGCGAACAGGTCCTCGCGGGGAGACAGGTCTTCATCGTTTATCCGCTGGTAAACGAAACCGAGAAATCGGATTTGAAAGCAGCCACTCAGAGCTTCGTTAATCTCAGGGATGAGACATTCAGGGGATTCAAGGTCGGTCTAATACACGGGCAAATGACCGAAACCGAGAAGAACGATGTCATGGCGGCATTTAAGAAGAACGCAATCAACATACTCGTGGCGACGACGGTCATCGAAGTCGGAATCGATATTCCGAATGCCACGGTCATGATAATCGAACACGCGGAACGGTTCGGACTGAGCCAGTTGCACCAATTGAGAGGCAGAATCGGACGCGGCATACACCAGTCTTACTGCATACTGATGACCGACGACAAGCATCTGGACGAGAAGAAAATTCAAACAAGGGAAGACGCCGCGGCATACCAGCGGCTGAAGCTTTTTACATCGACCACCGACGGATTCAAGATCGCGGAGTACGACCTCATGCTGAGAGGGCCCGGCGAGTTCTTCGGGACGAAACAGAGCGGGCTCCCCCCGCTGAGACTGGCAGACCTCATGAAGGACAGGGACATAATCGTTCAGGCGAGGAAATCGGCGTTCCACGTCGCCGAGGAGGACCCCCACCTTAGAGATAGTCGGCACGCGGGCATACGCGAGGTTCTCGAGAAGAACTACAAGGAAAGTTTCGAGTTCCTTCAGGCTAGTTGAGCCGCCGAAAGCTCCGGCTCAATCGTGGAAGAGACAGAGCATTCAGGGGCCGCAACTTGAGGAGCCGCGGCCTCTCTGGAGTGGTGATCTCACGCAGCCATCACTCGTGGGGCGCTACCTGGAAGTAAACGCTCCCGATTCCCGTAGAGGCGTTAATTGAGGGCCCGCCTCCGTTCATCCTTCCCTTCAGGTGGTCGCTCTTGTTCACGTAAGACTTGAAGCACGGCTCGCAGAACATGTATAGGGGTGAAACCTGTACGTTACCCGCCCCGCGCGTAACGGCATCGATGTCAGCGCCGTAATTGCATGGGATCTTCACCGACACGCTTCCCATTTCGGTCGACAGATCGGCACTCTTTGTATTGGCCGAAATCTCGGCATCGATGTTACCTATTCTGGTAGCAGTCGAGAATGAGTAGGAGGAATCCCATGGGACCAGGATGAGGAAGTCGATTTTTCCCATTCTGTTATTGTATCCTTCATCGCCCCTTTCAAACCACGCTTTCAGCGTCACCTGGTCTGCGAAATAATCATGCGTAAAACGAAAGTCTGCTGTGTTCTCCCCTGTTCCTTCCATCCGCAACTCCACCTTGATGTCCCGCCCTTCATATCCTCTGATGGTCACATTTCCATACTCTGTATCGAGCAATATCGTGCTGCCGGAGCTGATTTTCAGCGTCTTCTGAATAGTCTCCGTGCTCGTCATTTTTCCGGTATTTGTTGGGTCGTAAGTACCATTCCATGCAAACCCCTGAAGCATTCCAAGCCACATCATCGTCTGTGTGAGCAATGCCATTGTCAGCGTGTTCATAACTCCTCCCTTTCGTTTCCTGTTGCACCGAAGCAAACGGCTCGTTGTGTATCTACGACGAACGGAGAATTAAGTTCCATCCCCATCACATTCCGTAGCGGTTGGGAAATCTTGACTGAAAGGGAAATCGGGATTAAGTTAATAATGAGATCCGCAAAACGTAATTTCACCGGAATCCGCAGAGGGGTTAAATGTACAGAAGTTCTTACCGAATGACAAAAGTCGGTTCACTTAACAACTTAAGATTAGTTAAAGAAGAAATCGGACGACCGGGAGATAACGAAGTCTGCATAGAGATCAGGTCGATCGGCCTTAACTTCGCCGACGTGTTTACAATTCTCGGACTTTATAAGGCAGCACCGAAAAAAGACTTCATACCGGGGCTCGAATTCAGCGGAAACGTAATCGACAAGGGGAGCATGGTGACGGATTTCGCTATCGGCGATCGTATCATGGGTTCGGTCCGCTTCGGCGCCTACACCAGTCACCTCAACATAGACAGGAGGTACGTTACTCGAATCCCGGACGGCTGGTCTTACGAGGAAGGAGCTTCTTTCATCGTACAGGCTTTGACGGCATACTACGCACTCCTTCCGCTCGGCAATTTAAGAGAGGGACAGAGGGTGCTGATACACAGCGGAGCGGGCGGAGTCGGGATTTACGCTAACCGCATCGCGAAGAAATTTTCCGCCTATACTATCGGCACAGTCGGGAACGAGTCAAAGGTAGACTTGCTGAAGTCCGAGGGATTTGACGATATTATTGTCAGGAACGGCAATTTCAGAAATGAACTCGCACAAACCCTTTCCGGCAGGAAATTGGATCTCGTATTGGACGCGATAGGCGGGAAGATACAGAAAGACAGTTTCGATTTCCTTGCGACAACCGGCCGCATGGTGGCATACGGCCTCTCGCAATTTGCCTCACCAGGCAGGAGACCGAACTACATCAAGCTTGCGCTGCAGTTTATTACGATGCCCCGCTACCACACCCTTAATCTGATCGAGTCCAACAGGTCGATCCTCGGCTTCAATCTGATTTGGCTCTACGACCGGGTCGACATGCTGAGGATTCTCCTCGATGAGATTCAGGAATTGCATCTTGAGAAACCCTACGTTGGAAAAGTGTTCGCTTTCGACAGGCTTAAAGAAGCGGTCATGGTGTTCCAGTCCGGGGCAACGACCGGAAAAGTGGTAGTGAATGTCTGACGATTACTCTTCCCGTCTTCGCGGTGTCCCGGCCATGCCGATAAATAAACGGTCTTTCCCTTCCCAGCTAGAGGAGATATAGAACTGTAATGCAGAAGCTTTTCACATCAGATAACTACGACACTCCCGACGACTCACCGCGAGCCATCGGAGACATACTGGCGCTCAACACGCGGGTGTATTTCATGAGCAAATACATTTCCATCGTCCTCAGATGCAGGAAGGAAGCGATGGAGGGGAGATACGACAGGGAGGCCTGGGTACAATCTTCGATAGACATTTTCAGGCTGATAGAGAGCTGCGGCGGTAGATTTCACATCGTCGGTCTTGACAACATACGCAAGAGTTCGGGACCGGCTGTCTTCGTAAGCAACCATATGAGCACGCTCGAGACGATGGTATTCCCGGGAATAATCGCTTCCGAAAAGGAAGCTACTTTCGTAGTCAAGGAGAGCCTCGTACGGCACCCGTTCTTCGGCGCCATCATGCGCTCAAGGAATCCTATCGTCCTCGGAAGGGAAAACTCGAGGGAAGACCTGATGGTCGTGCTGAGCAAGGGACAGGAGCTGTTGTCTGCCGGAACTTCCGTGATCATATTTCCACAAAGCACACGGATGGTGAAGTTCATGCCGGAGAAATTCAATTCGCTCGGAGTAAAACTTGCTGCAAATGCAAAAGTGCAGGTGATCCCGGTCGCGATAAAAACCGACTTTTGGGGAATGGGAAAGCATCTGAAAGATCTCGGGCCGATCAGGAGAAAGGAGCCGATTTACATGACGTTCGGCGAGCCTATGACAATTTCAGGTACCGGCAAGCAGGAAAACGTCCGCATAATAGATTTCGTCATTTCGCATCTGCGGGAGTGGGGCGGAGAGGTAGCATAGCCCGCCGGCAGAGATAAGCGGGCTTGAAGCCGAACAAATTTTTCCAACTGAAGTAGTGCTCCCGCCTCTGGAGCGTCTTCACTACGGAGGCCCTGCCCGAAGTCTAGTAGATGGCGTTGAATATATATCCGACGATTATGATGCCGGCCGCGACCGTGCCGACGAAAACGAGTATCAGCTGAATCTTCAATACTTTCCGTAGGATGATCGTCTCCGGAAACGACAGCCCGATTACCGACATCATGAAGGCGAGTACCGTACCCAATGAAGCTCCCTTTTCCATAAGTGCCTGTACTATCGGGATGATGCCTGCGGCGTTCGAATAAAGCGGGACCCCTATCAGCACCGACACCGGCACAGCCCACCATGCCGACTTCCCCATTATTCCCGCCATGAAATCTGCCGGGACAAAACCGTGAATCCAGGCGCCCACTGCGATTCCAACGAGCACATAAGGCCAGACTTTTCCCACTATCTCCGCCACAGCAAGGAACCCCATGTCGATCCGCTCATGAAAAGCCGGTCTTGATTCCGATCGTTCCCCGGCGGCTGAGTTTAGCTTGAAGACCCACTCTTCCACGAATCTTTCCATTTTCATTTTCCCGATCACGACGCCGGAAAATATGGCCACAACGAGTCCGGTCGATATGTACAGCAGCGCAGTCTTCCAGCCGAAGAGTCCCAGGAGAAGCACTACCGCTATTTCGTTTATCATCGGGGCGGCGACCAGAAAAGAAAACGTGACACCGAGGGGAACGCCGGCTTCAACGAAGCCGATGAATAGCGGAACTGCCGAACATGAACAGAACGGTGTCACAATTCCCAGGAGCGAAGCCAGTACATTTCCCACGAACGTCTTTTTCCCGCCGAGGATTCTCCGCGTATTCTCGGCTGAGAAGTACGTCCTGACGATTCCGATTACAAAGACAACCAGGAGAAGGAGCATCAGCACTTTCGGCGCCTCGAAAAAGAAGAACCTCAGGGTTTCGCTCAATCTGGAATCGTGATTCAAACCCGCAAACCTGAAAAGGAGCCAATCCACGCCGTTTTGAAGCTGGAGGTAAACGATGATCCACACGACCATACTGATTGCGATAAGGAGAAATCGCCTGACGATCCTGCCGGAGGAAGCGGCGGGAGAAGTTACTTCAATTGCCAATTGCCTCGGGCCTCTTCAACTACCCTCGTCTCCGAACCTGGTCACCATATCTTTCAGGACTTCAACCTTCGGCACCATTCCCTGAAAGAGGACCTTCCCATCAATGACGAGAGCAGGAGTGCTCATCACGCCATAGGACGCGATATCCTGAAAGGACTGTACTTTCTCAATTTCTGCCTTTACGTCCAATTCATCGAGAGCGACCACCATTCTCTTTTCCAGCGTTTGGCAGTTCACGCACCCCGAGCCTAGAATCTTGATTTTCATAATTGAGCTCCCTGACCAACTAACTATACATTGCTGCGCGGGTTATCGACACGATGGACCAAGAATGCTACACTCCGCAGAGCTTTTCCTTGTCGATAGTCCTCGCTTTTTCCGCATCGGACTTCGCGGTTTTATCACCATCGAACCATCTGGACACAAGCGAGAGGACTTCGCGAGTGTGAGGATCTCCTGAAGCCTTGGAAAGGCCGTAGTAAATCCATTTCCCATCTTTGGAGTCCGTAAGGAGGCCTGCATCTCTAAGGATCGACAGGTGTTTCGATACCGTAGATGTAGCAAGTTCAAGAATGCTCGTTATTTCGCACACGCATAATGGGCGCAGTTCAAGCATTTTGAGTATTCTTACCCTGTTCCTGTCCGACAATGCGCGGAAAATTTTTACTGACCCGGCGTCCATTTCATTTCGATATCTATCGAAATATAAAAAGGAAACCCGGAGAAATCAAACAACTGTTCCGGGCTTACCGCAAAAGAAGTTTCTTATTTGGAACGGTACAGCTTCGTTACCGCGGGCACGAGATACTCTGCAAAGGCTCTTTCAAAATCATAAGCGGGCTTCCATCCCCAGTCTCCCCTCGCGCGGGAATCGTCTACGTCTTCAGGCCAGGTATCGAGAATCGCCTGCCTCTTCAAATCAGGATTGAAGTTTATCGAGGCCGACGGGAAAGCTCCCTTCACATGCGCCTTCAGCTCTCCGGCTGACGGGCTGAACGACCCGACGTTGTAAATCTGCGTCGTGAGTTTCTCCTTCGAAGCGGCTTCGAGCATAAGGAGAGCGCCGACTCCGTCAGGCATAGCCATGAACGGGATCCTGGTGTCTTCTCTGACAAAACAATTGTACGTCTCCCCGCTTGCAGCATGATGGATCATCTCCGGTGCAAAGTCACTTGTGCCTCCGGTCGGAAGTGTGACCGCACTTATGAGCCCCGGAAACCTCACGCATCGAAAGTCGACTCTTCCTCCCATCGGTTCTGCGTCAAGCTGTCTGTAGAAATTCGTATAGTATCTCCCGAGTCGTTCACAATAAAGCTTGTTGATGCCGTACATCGTACGCGGCTCCGTCCATTCGTCTTCTTTGATCTTCTGCGCCTTGTGTTTCACAGAAAGGTCGGGAAGTCCGTAGACCGCTATCGAGCTCGGGTAAATCACCTTGACTTCTTTGCCCTGCAGCCGGGATTGGGTTATGGCCATCTCCAGGAGGTTCAGCGTACCGTCCACATTCACCTTATGTGCTATCGTGGGCTGGCGCTCGGCACGTGTCGAGAGAAGCGCAGCGAGGTGATAAATGGTGTCGAAATCGTATCCGGTGGAGAGTGATTCTATAAACCGGCTGTCGAGAATATCCCCCGTATACATTCTGTGACATTTCGCCCGCGTTGTTTCGTCGAGCGGATTTAGATCCAGTGCGATTACCTTGACCCCGTCGTACTCGGCGAAGTGGGAGATGAGGCCGTGACCGATTTCCCCGTTAGCGCCGGTAATCAATATTGTTTTTGAACCCATTATTACTCCTTAGAAAATTGTCGTTCCTTCTGTTTGAAGCACACCACTCGTTCTCTAATAGGGACTAGCCCGAGTCCCGCTCTCGATAGACCGGACAAATTATAACAAGGTGGCCAAGATAAGCAACCCAGAAAAGCGGTCGGACCGGACGGTCAATTCCAGAGATGTAGTACTGCGTCCGCTCTTTCGTGGTTTCGTGGCGTCGATTTCACTCCTGATTTGGAATTCTTCCTCGCACCACTAATGAAACAATGGGGCACCTTATATGGATTTAGTTTGTTAGAACAGCTAGCTTATAGGAGTCCTTCATACGCAAATGACACTATTTCAGGATGCATATGTACCGGGATTAGCTACTTCGGGTACGGAGCGGGGCCTTGTCGAACGCGTAAGGGCTGGAGACCAATCCGCGATTGAAGAGTTATTTTACGCGTACTACAAGGGTCTATGTCGTTTCACACTTGGAATGACACATTCCCGCGATGATGTTGAGGACCTCGTCCAGGACATTTTTGTCAGGATTTGGATAAACAGGGAAATCTGGGACCCCAAGGGATCCGTTAAAGCTTACTTATTCAGGGCCGCCCGCAATCAAGCGCTCAATTTTATAAAAAACAGGACCTCTCATCAACTGTCTGCACCGGATGGGGAGGACGAGCTTCCATCGCCGCAGGATACGGACCCTTCCAATTACCTCGACCACAAAGATACACATGCTGTCGTGAACAATGCCATATCAAAACTCCCTAAAAAATGCAGGCTCGTGTTTGTCCTTAACAGGCAGGAGGAACTGTCTTATTCTGAAATAGCCGACGTGTTGGGCATATCGGAAAGGACGGTCGAGAACCAAATTTCCCGCGCACTAAGGATACTGAGAAAAAGTCTTCGCCCTTTAACAAATCAGTAGAAATGGAGTAGGGGTTAACCCCTTCATAGTTGTATTAGTCTAAGAACCACGGCTTTCCGTCTTCAGACACAAAGAAGCGAGGTATGGTGACTAGACACAGGATGGTTTCTCTTGCGCGCTACCTTTCCGGGGAATGTAGCGAAGCGGAACGGGAGAAAATTGAAAGATGGCTGCACGCCAGCAATAAGAATCAAAGGCTCTTCAATAGTCTGAAAGCGATCTGGGATTCTGCGGCAGGAGAGGAAGACGAATGGCGGTCGAAACGAGCTATTACTTCCCTCCGGTTGAGATTAAAGGAATCAGAGTCGCAATCGGCCTCCGAACGTCCGGGAAATCTCAGAGTACTTCGGATACAACCGCGCGAAATCCATGGCCATCATTTCTCGCTGAGAACAGCTGCCGGCATAGCAGCAACCGTTGTTTTCGTCGTGGGGACCATTTACCTGTCGGGAGGATTAAAGAAAAAAGTCCTTGAAGACCGGGCCCCCTCGGCTCACGGCACCAGTGTTTACGAAGAAATATCAACCAAACCAGGCGAACAGGCGACGCTCACTCTTTCTGACGGGACCAGGATTCTGCTCAATTCCGCGAGCCGTTTGCGCTACATCCATGACACGCATGGAAACCGGGATTTTTACCTTATTGGAGAAGCATATTTCATCGTAGGTCCGGGGCACAAGGCACCGCTCGTGGTGAAAACGAACCTGGCGGTGGTCAGGGACATCGGCACAAAATTCGACGTCAGCGCCTGGCCGGATGATAATCAGACACGTGTAGCCGTCACCCAGGGGAAAGTCATCGTTCATCCGAACCGCCCCGTTAAAGACAAAAGCACCATGGTTGCCTCGGGGCAATTCACGGCGGTGACATCGCAAGGACACCTTTTGACACCGGCATATACGAACGTAGACAGGATAATCTCATGGACGAGGGGAAGGCTGGTATTCTTCAACGATCCGATGTCGGACGTCATTAAACAGCTGCAGAGAAGATATGGGATCAAATGTTTCCTGGCAGATGCCTCGATTGGAGCCAGGACCCTGACTGCAACTTTCGACGACCGGGTATCGGCTAAGGAAGTACTCGACATAATAGCACTCTCTTTGAAGCTAAGATACACGACTTCAAAAGATTCCGTTCTGTTCATTCCAACAAAGAGCAATTCGATGTAAAAAAACAAATCAAGAGGAGAATGATCATGAGAAATGCTCTCAATTTCCTGCTACTCACGGCCGCGCTCGTGCTTTGTGCGAGAACACCGGGGGTAGATGCTCAGATTCCAGCGACGACCTCTCAACTCTCTACTTTTGAAGGTTGGAAGGAAGTCCGCCCCGCACCCGCGGATAGGAGCGAGACCCGGTATCTCCAAAATTCACTATCCGTAAATCTCACAAATGTTCCACTGTCGAGGGCTTTGGACGAAATTTCTTCGAAGACGGGAATCCGCTTTTCTTACAGCAAGGAAGTGGTTCCAATCGCCAGAGAAGTAAGCGTCAATGTCCAGGATGCCACGGTAGAGGAAACCCTTAACCAAACCCTGGCGGGCACCGACCTCAGCTGGGTACCGATGGAAAACAATCAAGTGGTAATAACAGAGCTGCCGCAGGCCCAACAAGGCCAGGGGACTGTTAAAGGAAAAGTCGTCGATCAGGCCGGCAACCCTGTCGCATTTGCGAACATTCTCGTTATGGGGACGACTCTCGGAGCTTCTGCGAACGTGAACGGAGACTACGTGATCAACAACGTCCCTGCCGGGCCGCACGAATTAAGGGCCAGCGCGGTCGGCTATACCACCATCATGGCACATATTACAGTGAGTAACCAGGAGACGGCGACACAGGACTTCACGCTTGCCCAGGATCTACTCGGCATGCGCGAGGTGGTCGTAACCGGGACAACTATCCCCGTTACGAAATTAAATGCCACAAATTCCATCAGCACTGTGAGTCCGAAGGAACTCACGATGGCAATGCCATTCAGCACGACTGAATTCCTGAAGTATGTTCCGGGCTTCACGAGGGTTGAGAGTTCGGGCGGCTATGTCAACGAGAATTATACCATGCGCGGTATCTACTCGACAATCTTCATCAATTTCATGGAGGACGGGCTTCCATGCTTCCCGACGCAGAATATTTTCTTCATGAACACGGACAACCTATTCAGGATTGACGACAATATTCAGCGAGTCGAGGTAGTGCGCGGCGGCAGCGCAGGTACGTTTGGTTCGAATACACCTGCTGCGGTGATCAACTTAATATCCAAAACCGGCGGCCCCACCCTCGCAGGTAAAACACAAGTTCAGGTCGGAACACAGGGCCTTGCTAAGGTCGATTTCAATGTCAACGGACCGATGGGACCTGAATGGCGCTTCGACGCCGGCGGCTTCTACCTGTACGATCATGGCGTGAGGAATCCGGGATATCCTGGCAACCAAGGTGGCGAACTTCAAGCTAACGTTACTCGTCTGCTCAGTAATGGTTATATCAGGGTATACGGAAAGTACATCAATGATCAGAGCCAGTTCATTCTCGACCTGCCACACGGAAATCCGGCTGACCCAACTCAATTCGTGCCGGGCTTCGGAGTTTATGGCTCGTTCAACTCTCCGGAAGGTCTTAACGTTTCTGTACCTACACCTGATGGTGCACTGACGCTTCCTCTTGGGCACGGGCTCTACACAAACGCTGGCTGGCTAACGGGTGACATAAATCTAAATTTCCCGGACGGCTGGAACGTCAAGAATCAAACGCAGGTTATGAGCAACTACCAGGAATGGAACGCGATAATACCCGGCAACGCGGAGCCTATCAACTATTGGGAAAGCAGCGAGTTAAGCTCGTTGCAAGGGGCGGGACTTATACCCACAAACGCCACGAATGTCCTCTGGAACCTCACTTACACGAACGAGTTAAATCCCAACGGCACGCACGTCGCGTTTCCGAACGGAGCGTACAGCCCGCTCAATAACCTGATATCTCCCGGAAACGAGTGGCATGTCGCAAAGCCCATGTCAGCCTTCCAGGAGCAATTGACGATCAACAAGTCTCTCGATCTTGGAGGAGACTTCCTGTACCACCATGACCTCAGCTTAATACTCTACTGGTCAAACTATTCGATGGGGAACAACTGGTATTTTCCAACAATCCTCACCGATGTTCAGGACATTACGCATTTCGTTGATGCGGCAGTGAGTTACACCGATCCTGCTACGGGCGCTACGAAGACTCTTAACGTAACTCAAAACGGATTCACCAACTATATGTCATACTTCGTGAATGGCTATGGATACGGGTCCATATTGGATGGGGTGTTAAGCGATCAGATGATGGTTACAGACAGGCTGCGCCTCAACCTTGCAGCACGCTGGGAGGGCGATGGCTTTGTTCAAACCACCGAGAACAATTCTACCGTTCAGCCCAACGGTGCACCGGTTGATTCCACAACTCCCCCGTATGCGCGCATTACCTGGGGGAACGGCAGCTACCGTCACATGAGCACAACGCTGCACGACTGGGCTTTTTCTGCCGGACTCAATTATGACATCATACCCGAAGAATTTGCTTTTTATGCTAACTTGAGCCGCGGTTACGAAATGCCATCGCTCGATAACCTGCTGCAGAGTGTGCCGGCGCAAATTGCTCTGTTCCAGGATGAGCACACACTTCAGTATGAGGGCGGATTCAAATATTACAGCGATGTATTCGCCTTCAATGTCGATGCTTTCTTTGCTAACCTGACAAATATCACCAGCCAGGGCGCAGTCAATACTCCGAGCGGAGGAGTTGTGTGGGTGACAAACTATGGTCTCAACCAAAACGCTTATGGAATTGAGGCGGATCTGACATATGTGCCGGTAACAGGATTGTTCCTGCGAGGAAACTGGACTCTCTTGAAAGCAACTTATGCAAGCAACGGCAGTTTCGCACTAAACGGAATCCCGAATTCAATCGGCGACCTACTGGGTACCTATACGCTTGGCAATTGGACCCTTGAGGCAGATTGGCATTATGTCGGCAACCGGATAGGCGGATTGAATTTCGGCGGCTACACGAGCTCCGGACAAGCCGTCTTCGTCGTCGGAACGGCGCTTCCGGCTTACACTTACATGAACACCGGCCTATCCTACTACGTATCTTCAGAGGCCATAACTCTTACACTCGGCGTGACGAACATTTACCAGAGCCAGGGTCTCGAAGAAGGGAACCCGAGGGCGAGCGCCGTCGGCCCTTACTTCCTCGCCCGGCCCATA
>JAJYOS010000626.1 GCA_021796055.1 Bacteroidota bacterium | reverse complement strand
TGGATGGAACACTATCACCCTCATCGCAGGCATCATAGTTGTCATAATCGGGATTTCGCTTCTCGTCGGGAATTACAATATTTTTTACATAGACAGTGCGTGGCGCAACTTCGGACGCCTGTTTCTCCCCGTGATCATCATTCTGATCGGCGGCGCCCTGCTTATGGGGAGACAGAAGAAGGAAAAAGAGCCTTCTGAGATTCACAATGAGAGTCTTCATACGGGAGTGGAGACAAGAAAACTTGTGCGGTCCGTTCGCGACAGGAAGATCGCAGGTATCTGCGGAGGATTGGCAGAATACTTTGCCGTCGATTCGACAATCGTGAGACTCTTCCTCGTCCTCCTCGTCTTCGCGTCATTCGGACTAGCCATCATTCTCTACTTTGTATGCGCATTTGTGATACCAAAGGAGGTTCCTTCATGAGCGCGATTGTAAACAATAGAAGCCGTATCGGTACGTTCCTGCTCGGCATGCTGCTGCTGATTCTCGGAATTCTGCTGCTGATCAGCAGGGCAGGGGTCGTCAATTTGAACTTCACCAGAATTGTTGCATTTACCGTACTGGCTGCGGGCGGTGTAGGGGCAATAACCGCTTTTGCCTCTTCGGAAAGACGCCGATTGTTCTGGGGGGCCGTGCTGTTCCTGACCGCGTTACTGGTCCTGCTTGCGTCGTATGGATTTATACCCGATTCGTGGAGCCAAATTTGGCCTTCGGTGCTCCTGATCCCCGGTCTCGCATTCCTCATGGTTTACTTCTCCGATCCCAAGGAATACGTTCTGATTGTCATTGCCGGACTCTTTGTCCTGTTTGGCTGGGCAGGACTTATGGCGGTCCAGGGCGATTTCGATGTCAGCGGGGGAGCATTCAGCGTGCTTCGATTCCTCATTCCGGCCGCGGTCGTGGTTGCCGGGTTTTACGTCATATGGAGAAATCTCTTTAGAACTCGAACATAAAGGACACATTTAGCCCGGGATTACTCCTCATTCCTCCCTACGACATCAGGCTTAGCGACATAAAGCAGGCTTCACGCGAATTGAGATTCGACAATGGCGGTACGACAGACGATGATCTTAGAATCGTACATGAAGCTTAAAGTTTTGTCTTTCCTCGTGAATATCAATGCGGTTCCGGAAATAAAAAGGGAGCTTGACAGAGAGAAGTCCAGGTGATCACTCGCCGGCAAATTCTCAGACTTCTCTTTTTGATTTATCATGAATCGATGAAAAGCCGGAATTTCGAATAGACTCCGGCTTGTTCCCGTCTTACTTCGAAGGCCCGGGACCGGGAAAACCTTAACATGAGGAGAGGCGCAAATGGAGCGGGCACTTCTTAACGAAGTCGAGAAACCTACAAGAGCCCATTTCGAGATATTGTTAATGAGCTGGGCGGGCTGGGTCTTCGACTTTTACGACTTAATCCTCTTCACTTTTCTTCTAATTCCAGTTGGGAGTGAACTCCATCTCACGAGAGTAGAGCTTTCATTCGTTCTTGGTGCATCGTTGGCTGCTACTGCGTTGGGGGGCGTGATCTTTGGAGTCCTCTCCGATCGGTTTGGGCGCAAGAGCGTGCTCCAATGGACGATATTAACTTACAGTGTGGGAACATTCCTCAGTGGCTTCTCCCCTTCAATCTGGATATTGCTTCTGTTTAGAATAATCACCGGTCTGGGAGTAGGCGGGGAGTGGGCAACCGGTCAGACTTACGTCGGCGAGACATTCCCGGCAAGAGTGCGGGGGAGATATGCAGCGTTCATGCAAACCGGGGCACCATTCGGAATCGCGTTGGCCACGCTGGTCGGCGGTTTTCTTGAATCCTCGATCGGGTGGCGAGCGTGTTTCTTTGTCTCTATCCTGCCTGCCATCCTGGTCATAATTATAAGACGCCGACTGCCTGAGTCCGATGTCTGGGCCGAAAGAAGGAGACTCATATCTCAAGAGGGCTTCAAAGCCGGAAATGTCGAGGAAGAGGGCAGGAACAAATTCCTGCTCCTGTTTTCAGCCGAGTACAGGAAACTCTTCGGACAATCTTTATTGCTCGCAATTTTCGATATGTCTGCATACTGGTTTACCTATTCGTGGCTTCCCGGCTATCTTCACGAGCAGCGTCAATTCCCGATGGCAAAGTCTGCGGTATGGATGCTTGTGACGCAGGCGGGAGGACTGCTCGGTTATTTGACGTTTGGATTTGTCGCGGATAAGTTAGGCCGGCGTCCGGCATATTCCATTTACTCGTTCATAATGGCCGCCGCGCTGGTGATGGTAACTCTGATGTGGAGCGTAGTGGTAGTCTATCCTCCGGTTATACTCTCGTTCATGTTCCTGGTCGGATTCGGTACGGGAATGTTCAGCGGTTACGGCCCGCTCTTCAGCGAACTCTATCCAACCTCGATAAGAAATACTGCAATGGGCTCAGCATTCAACCTCGCCCGCGGAGTCCAGTTTTTCACGCCGGTCATAATTGCAGTCGTCGCAGAAACGTACGGTCTCAGCGGTGGGATTTCGCTTGCTGCGATCTTCGCGCTGCTCACAGGCATCTGGATTTGGACTTTCCCGGAGACGAAGGGGAAGAAGCTTAAGATAGTGGAAAACGCATAGGCGGGAAAAATACCTGCGTCGTTGTCTCTTTCATCGGAAGCTCACCGTGCGGTCGCCGGCCACGTGTATAACACATGGTTGGATGATAGGTTGGAATATCTGAGACGATATCGACCTTGACCTGATGGTTTGACTGCAGGAGTGTCGTCACAACTGCCATAATCATCCGCACTCTTCGCACATAATGGTCAATGCGTTCTTGAATCACACAACCCTTAGGTTTATATTTCACAGAGGCTTACAATGGTTTTATTGAATGACGTCCTCAATTCTCGCGGGGGCGATATCCGTTACTG
>JAJYOS010000625.1 GCA_021796055.1 Bacteroidota bacterium | reverse complement strand
CTCCTGGGTGAGCGACGATACTAATAACAAGGTCACGAAGATAATTCAGCCGCCGATTGATCCAAGAGCGGTGATGTTCCTGATCAACGCCCTGTATTTCAACGGAACCTGGAAGTATACTTTCGATTCGAAGTACACTAAACCCGGGACATTCTATCTGGCTAACGGCTCCACGGAATCCGATTCAATGATGGTAGTCCATGACACGCTGAACTATTACGCCGACCAGAGTCTTACTGCCGTGGAGCTTCCTTATGGCCGGGGCGATTACAGTATGCTAATTTTGCTCCCAACAAATGCTGCATCGGCAATGAACACAATTGGCACGATAAGCCAGAGTGAAGTCAACAGCATCGTCTCTGAACTGAGGCCTGAGGATGTCCAGTTGACAATGCCGAAGTTCAAGTTGAAATACTCGACGAGCTTGATCAAAGCCCTTTCACAAATGGGCATGGGAATCGCTTTTTCGGACGGAGCGAATTTTACGAAGATAAATCCGGCAGGTGGGCTCTACATATCTGAGGTGCTGCACAGTACTTATATTGACGTGAATGAGCAGGGAACCGAGGCTGCTGCGGTGACGGTGGTCGAAGTTTGGAAAACAGTTGTAATCGGGGAGCATAGCGGACCGATAATGGTTAATGTCAACAGACCGTTTGCGTTCCTGATCAAAGAGAAGCGCGACAACACAATCCTCTTCATGGGTGCGGTAATGGAGCCAGGCGTTGAAGTCACAGACTGAGAGTGCAGTGAAAGCTTGACGCCTTCAAGAGTCTCAGTTTGCCTAAGCAATCCCCATTAGCTAAATTGACGTGCAAAAAAGCGCGATATAAGTCAAAAACCATGAAACACACTGCCCCGGAGAAGAAGAGCCCCAGGAAGGGCGCGGAAAAAGCTCGCGCAGGGAAAATCTTTTCCCTGCTGGAAAAGGAATACCCTGGCACCGGGATCGCATTGAATTTCAATACCCCATTCGAACTTCTTGTCGCTACAATACTGTCTGCACAATGCACGGATGCGCGGGTGAACATGGTTACTCCGGCCCTGTTCAGGAAGTATCCTTCTCCTGTGAGCTTTGCGAATGCGAACCAGACTGAACTCGAGCAGGACATAAAGTCAACCGGTTTCTACCGCCAGAAGGCAAAATCCGTGATCAACTGCAGCAGAACCCTGGTGGAGAAGTTTGGTGGAAAGGTCCCTAACACGATGGACGAGCTGCTGACGTTAGGCGGCGTCGGGAGGAAGACGGCGAATGTTCTTCTTGGGAATGCTTTCGGAATACCGGGTATCGCAGTCGATACCCATGTGGGCAGGCTGGCCCAACGACTCGGACTGAGCGGGGAAGAGGAGCCGACGAAAATAGAATTCGACCTGATGGAGCTGTTCCCGGAAGAACAATGGACACAGCTGTGTCATCTGCTGATGTCACATGGAAGGAAGGTCTGTGCGTCACGGCTGCCTAAATGCGCGATTTGCTGTATCGGCGGATTATGCCCCTCGGCTTTTAAATTCTCAAAGGAGAAAAAACTGAAAGACAAGAAAGGAAAATAGGTTGAAAATCAGAGTAGCACACAGCCCGGATTCAGACGACGCATTTATGTTTTACGCCCTTGCGAACAGGAAGTTCGACACCGGCGATCTGGAATTTGAGAATATCCTGAGTGATATAGAGACGCTCAATCAAAAGGCGATGAGAGGAGAGTATGAGGTAAGCGCAATCTCAATACACGCGTATCCGTATATTTCAGATAATTATCAGTTGCTCAGCAGCGGTGCGAGCATGGGAGACGGTTACGGTCCGATAGTCGTGAGCACGAAGCCCTACGGCGTTAATGACATCAATAATTTGAAGATCGCAATACCGGGGAAGAAGACCTCTGCATTTCTCGCGCTGAACATATTCGCAGGCACATTCGAATACGAAGTCGTCCCGTTCGATCAAATCATAGACAGGGTTCTGGCGGGAGAATTTGAGGCCGGGCTCATCATACACGAGGGGCAGCTTACGTACGGGACCAGCGGTCTCCACAACGTCGTCGACCTCGGAGCCTGGTTCAAAGACAGATTCAAGCTGCCTCTTCCGCTGGGCGGCAATGTGATCCGCCGTGACCTCCCTGAAGATGTGAAGAGAAGGGTGGCCTACTACCTTAAGAAGAGTATAGCTTACTCGCTCGGGAACCGTGACGCGGCGCTCGATTATGCACTCGGCTTCGCGCGCGGCCTGAACACTAAACTCGCGGACAAGTTTGTCGGTATGTACGTGAACGATTGGACTCTCGATTACGGACCGAAGGGGAAGGAAGCCATCCAGTTGTTTTTGGACATGGCTTTTGAGCGAGGGCTTCTCCCGTCGCGATGCATCGCTGAGTTCATCGATACGCCGGAAACTTTGTAGACCTGCATGGATTTCGAGAGCACGCCGTTATGAGCGAGTCATCCCCGAGTACTGCTTCAATTTATGATGGCTTCTCAAGGGGCGTGAAGATCGCCCTGTTCATGATGATAGTTGGAGGGGCGTTTTATCTGGGCGGCTCGGCAGCGCGGGGTATAATTGGCAACAACCTTGTCGAACTCGGCACGCTCAAATTCAGGCAGGACATCCCTTTCGATGCCGAGAAGGAAATCTACGACCTTCTTGCAAGGACGTCATTGTTGACTGATTTCGGTTATATCCTGATGTTGATCGGGTTCGTCGTGGTTCTCTTCAAGTCGGATATCAGGATGAAAGAACATCCGAATATTTTGATGGCGATGATCCTTTTCGGAATATTTATCCCCGTCGAGTTATATACTTGCTACCTCGATTTGAAATTCTTCATTTCGTACGTAGATTTCCAGTTGCAGCTCTTCCTGGGAGCGGACCCCGGCCCCTTGCGCGACGAGATGAGGAAGCTCTTC
>JAJYOS010000624.1 GCA_021796055.1 Bacteroidota bacterium | reverse complement strand
AAATTAACTTCACCCGAGGCAACAAATGTCGTCATTTGAGTAATACCATTTTCTTCGTTATCGAGTTGCTTCCCTGTTCCAGTCTGTAGAAATATACCCCGCTCGCGAAATTATTCATATTGACACTGTATAAGTATGTGCCAGCAGGCTTGTAACCTTGGTCGACGACCTTTACCAGCTGGCCAAGGACATTGTACACATCTAAGGCTACAATACCCGGATGCGCGAGCGTTACTTTGATATCGGTCGACGGGTTAAAGGGATTCGGGTAATTGTTGCTCAGGCTGAATTTTGTTGGGACCTGCGTGGGGGTAGACTTCACGCCAGTCAGCACCCATTGGGCCTTCTGACTGGGGAACCAGTTTAGGTCTCCAAGTGCGAACCCGTCGGTTCCTGCTGTTTGCAGGGTCGTGTTGGAGTATGCCAGATTCTCCGGCAGCGGCTGTGTCGGTGGATATACTGATCCCGTCGGATTGTACCACCATAAATAGGACCCCAGTCCCTTGGTCCTGCTCAGGTATGTATAGTGATCCAAATTGTCGACTACACTGAGTATGGAAGACGAAAATCCGGGATCCGCTTCAATATTCCCGCTGTTCTCCAGGAACGGATACCACTTAGTCGTTTTTATTGTGTTTGTAATTGTGGTTGTGTGCGCAATGATCGTGGTATCACTTGATGTTGTAGTATCAACGGCAAACGTGGTATCGGCCACAAACGAAGTGTCGGCTGCGTGAATAGTCGACGTATCAATCGTAGTATCTTCTGTCACAGTGGTACCATTGGCAAATATTGAATCAATTGCATATGTCGTATTGATCGCAAGGAATGTTGTATCATCAAACATTTCCTGGCTGAAGCTGGTCATCCACCCCGGTGCAAATATTGAATCGGCGTGCGAGGTCGATGTATCGTTAATCGAGTTCCAGAAGTTCTGCATATTTTGAGGCCAGAAATATGCGTTGTTATCAAGTATGATGTGCCTATCCGCTTCTGCTATTCCGTAGGTAGTCCCGGTACTACCGAGAGTGGTTAGGCCAATTACGGGAATGCCCCCCATGGCATCTGCACCGAAGAAAATGTTGTTCGTGAAAACGGCGTTTGTCAGCTTCGACATCGATAACAGATGGGCGCCGTTCAAAAATACCGTGTTGTGATTAAACACCATATAATTGTTATAGTCGAGTGCAGCAAACACGTAGCCCTCGTCGCAAAACATGGTGTTGTTAACAATATAGACCGTGTCTGTGGGAATATTCGTGAAGCTAATAAAGGTGTCCCCGTAATAATAAGAAGTATAATCCTGCATGTTTCTGAAGATATTGTCGGTAATCCAGAAGTTGTTCCATTTGCCGCTCTGATCATAAAAAGCTGCATAACTCCATCCATCAAAAACACAGCTATCCACCCTTATGTTCATACTATCGCCAAGAACTATCACGGCTTTCCCCGGTCTGACGGGGACCTGATCGGGGGCGACACCAAAGAGATAGAGCTGTTTGAGAGTTAAACCTCCTCCCAGAAGATTTATAAAGTAATATGGCCTGGAGTTGTTAGAAAGGATGGCCGGTTCAATTACCGGAAGTGCGCCTGTCCCGCCACCAGCGATAATCGTAAGCGGGAAGTCAACGTTCATCGTACCGGTAAAGAAATACAACGAGTCTCTGTACAACTCGTACACACGGTTGGGGTTCACTCTTGCGCCGGTGGATGTAGTGTCACCTATGATGAACTCATTGATGTTGCCCACCGGGGATGGCGACACCCAAACAGTATCGGGCGTTTGGGCGAACGTGCTCAGCGGTACTGCAATGAGAATGACTATTGCCGTAATCATCATTGCCGTAAACGTGGTTTTCATGATTGTTCTCCTTTGTTTTATAGGCTTTCGGAAACTAATTGTTCAAAACTCTGGAATGCCTGCAGTTGAGGGGAAAGAATCAGCGCGAGTTTCCATCCCTCTCTTTCGTTTCAATCGATTGGCTTGGAGCGAAATTAGCAGAGCCTTGCTGTCTGTTACTTGTACGACTTGCGGCAATCCCGACAAAAGATCTTTACAAGATCGTAATTAACCGTACCTCGTACCGGCGTCCGGAATATCAAAGCAACACCCGCATCCTGATATGCAAGCGTCATCGCTTCCTTTAGATAAGGAACCGTTGCCTTTCTTGACCATGAGGAGTGTGGCGTGAAATACAGACATGGTATCAGGACTGAATTGGGAAAGGTGGTCCCGAACTCCTTAATTTCCACAGGGAGGCTTTTTGCAGAGATACCATAATTTGGAGATAACAGCGCCTTGTGTTGATATCCCCATTCTACCGCACCGATATATGGCTTGTAAGAATCTATCTCTTTTTTTCTTGCCAGCTGGTCCTCATAAATCGTCAGGCCGAGAAGGAACTTCCGGTTCTCTTGCTTCAGTGCCTTATACATTCGTCTCACATACTCTGGGGTGAAGAGATTCACGTTGTAGAGGAAGTCATCTATCATCAGCATCGTCAAGTTCGGGTGTTTCTTTGAGATCGCCGAGATATCTTTCGCCCATTCGACGTAATCGGGTCCGTAAGGAGGATACCGTATGCCGTCTTGACCCCCACGGGGTAGCTTGGACTCTTCAGTCGGCGGAACTAAAACCACCCAGACTTCTATTCCGGCTTTTGAGGCAAGGTCGCAAAAATGCGGTAAAGCCGAGAGATCCTCCTTTGAATGAGCTTCGATTAGGTAACTATAACAGTTAACCCCCAGGTCTTCCAACCTGGAAATCATTTCTTTGATTCTAGGTTTTCCCAGAGCGTTATATCGCATTCCAGCGTATGCGACTATTCTCCTTTGTCCGAAAGGAAACAGTCTTTTATCACGCAGCATCTTGGTGACTCTCTGTTCGTCTTCCTTCTTCACTCGG
>JAJYOS010000086.1 GCA_021796055.1 Bacteroidota bacterium | reverse complement strand
CTTCACTTCTCCACACATTCTATCTACACGCAATGTTTTCCGTCTACCGGAAATATCCAGGAAAGAATTTCCTTCTCCTCTGTGACACTGATTTCCACAGGGTGTGGGTGCCGGTCGATCCGAAAGCAGGGAGCATCGAGTACATGGTCCCGATCTCGAAGTCAGCCGACAGGCTTGTTTCTTACGGGGTTCGCCCCGAACGGATACACGTGACGGGGTTCCCGCTTCCTGTCGCCGACACGGGAGCGAAGGACATGCACACTCTCGTCTCGACTCTGGACGCGAGAAAGGGCCGACTTCGGCGTGATTCCCAAGCCCCGCTTTCGATAATGTTTCCGTTTAGCGGGTCCGGCGCGTACTTCAATGCCTTCGAGGAGCTGGTTAAGTCGATGTTCGACCAAATCAAGGATGGAAGCCTTCGCCTCGTTGTGTCATGCGGCGACAATGACAAAGTCTTCGCCGACGTGGAGCGTTTGTTTAATAGGTATGGTCTCTATGACTCGGAGCAGGTTCAAATAATCTTCGACAGAGATATTTTCCACTCCTTCGATCTGTTCAATGAGGCACTCAAGTCAACCGATCTTGTTATAACCAAGCCGAGCGAAATGGTCTTCTATGCGGCGCTCGGTATACCGATGTTGTTCCTTCCACCTATCGGTGCCCACGAAGCGGGAAATCGGGAGTACCTCATTGACAACGGATGTGCGGTCGATCTACCGGAGATCTCCGGATTCCCGAAATGGCTGGCAGAAAATCGAACGAACGAAAGGCTACTTTCGCTCGCGGAGATGGGATACCGTAATCTTCCGAAGACAGGCGCGTTTGACATACATGAACTTGTCGTTGGCGGAGAATAAGCGCGCTGGAAAGGGACTTTGTGTCAAATGAGGTGTGGAGGAAGGAGACGAAATTTCTTGTACCTCTCGCCAGAGTACCCCGGTTTTGTTGCGCTAATTGTTCGACGGAAGCAAGAGCGTTTTATGAGTTATCCTCACCGGATTTCCGCGCCAGTTAGTCTTTCTATTGATAAGTGGAACGGGCCAGAGTAAGGCGATGACGATGTCCTTTATGGGAGCGGCGAGGCACTGATTGATTCCAATCCCTGTCGAGAGGGCGGCGTTCAAAAACGCGTCGCCTGAAATTTTCGCGGCCCAGCAAAGAGCGGTCACTAGTGAAGTTTCATACGAGAATCCTGAGATGGCTGCGAATATCAATGACCACAGCGGAAAATTCATAAGCAGTTCGCCGATATAAGCGGGCTTGTTTAGGTTCCATCTCAGCTGCGCCCATCTGGTGTGACGATTCAGGAATTTATTGAAATTCCATGAGTGATTGGTTGTGCTTATGGTCAGCGGCGAAACAATGACGCGGTAACCGTTCTTCTTATACATCATTCCCATCAGGTAATCTTCCGCGAGGTAGTTCCTCAATTCCATGATTCCACCCAGACGGTCGAACTGCGACTTTCTGAAGAAAATGGATTTGCCGACGACGATTTCTCGCTCTGCCAGGTCGAGGAGACTGATGTTTCCAATCACGAATGAATTGAGGTGCAGATTCTCGAACAGGGCCCCTACGCTCTGTCCACCTATCCCTTTTATCAAATTCGTGACGAGACCGACATTCTCATCGCGAAAATACTTTATGTTTTCTCTCAGGTAATTTGCGTCGGCGTTCACATTGCTATCGCTTATAACCATGAAATCATTTTCGGCCAGGGGAAGCATTCCGTAGAGATTGTTCACCTTTGGATTATATCCTAGTAGCTGTTCACTGACGGCGTATTTGATTTTCTTATTGGGGAAATCAGTCCGTAATTTTCTCACAAGTCCGATTGCGGGATCCGTGTGTGATTGTACTCCGATGATAATCTCGTAGTTCGGATAATCCTGGTTAACAAATGACAGCAGGTTTTGAAGAAGGTCCGCGTCAATTCCGTTTACAGGTTTCAAAATGGAAATCGGAGGAAGGAAATTTTCATTTCCGCTAGTCTTCCTCTTCTTCGTGAAATAGATTTTGAAGATCGTCGCCGATAGAGTTGCAAGATAGTAAGTCAATCCCAATCCCACCAAGATAGCCGCTAGTTCCCACATTCTGTTCCTTCCTTCATCACCTCCAATTAAACGAAGTAGTGTGAAATTGGAATGAATATTGTGTGAAGCTTCCGATTCTTTTTGTGGGGCTGATCCTGGATTGGTCTTTTCCCCCATTGATGAGCTGGAAGAGGTGATGTTAACCTTTTGTTACTATGTGTTACTAATTCGTAACGCGTGCGCGGGCTGCTACTTCAAAACACATTTTCTCAGTTGTTTTCGAGGTTTTGGTCGCGGCATGCCTGTTGTTGATTTATAGTATGTTCACAAAAAGTGAGTTAATGTTACAGATAAAACGGGTCTGGCTAGAATCAGCAGACTCTCTTTAAAATGCAGGATCGGTTATCAAATGAAAAGAATTATTTTGGCGGCGGCGATACTACTCGGGACATTCGGTTTGGCGTCAGCTCAAAACACCGCCAGCGCGGGCGTATCTATAAATGGTGAGGTTATTAAAGGTATCACTCTAACGGTTAGCACCGCGACGTTAAACCTGGGCACAATGGTGGCAGGGACAACCCCGGCAGCTGTTTCCGCATCGACCAGCCCGATTATGTTTACTCTGACCGGTAACGGCAGCTCAAGTATAAGCGTTACTTATTTGCCCGTGTCCCTTATCGGGTCAAATGGTGGATCGCTGACTTTCGCCTCCACGGTGATTGGGGATTCCAGTTCTGCGAGCCAAGCATCGGCGCCGTCCATCAGCAGCGGTGCCTCGATCACGTTGGGAGGAGCGAATTATTCAGTTGCCAATTTCTATTTTTGGCTCGGTGGAAGTGTGGGCTCGGTCCCGGCGAATCAACCTCCGGGCTCATATAACGGGACATTTACGTTAAGCGTCGCGTACAATTGAGATTTTAGTTCTTCCTCCTCCTGTACCGGAATACCAGATGGTAACAAGGCTCGGCAAAATCTGCCGAGCCTCGCCTTTTTCACACCTATGTCTCTGCTAAGGGCGGTATTCAGAAGTGGCTCTCTTCTCTTGTTTGCCTCATGCCCTCTTCCGTTGGGTCTCGCTGTAACCTCTCATTGATTAACGTAGTCCGGTTTCTTAATTTGCAATCAGATGGCAGTTCTAAGATTGCATACCGGTACGTCGTGTGCCTGTCGTGATATTCATAAGACGGTTCCACGTTCGCATTTTTTCTTTTACGACCCTAATTGTGCGGTAGGTAATTAGTCCCGATGGAAACCCAAACAAAAGACCTCAAAATTAATCCCAAGTTGGTGAAGGAACTCCTCGTGCGATTCATTCAGGAGGAGACTCACAAAGTAGGAATGTCCAGGGTGGTGGTGGGATTGTCCGGTGGAGTCGATTCGGCATTGTCCGCGGCGCTCGCCGTTGAAGCGCTCGGAAAAGAAAACGTGATCTGTGTGATCCTGCCGCATAAGACTTCGTCCAAGGATAGTCTCAGCGATGCCAAGCTTTTTGCTGAAAAGTTTGGAGTCAGGACTGAAATTTTTGACATTACCCCAGCCACCGATGCTATCATCGCCCGCGAACCGAACATGGACAATGTCCGTAAAGGAAATGTTTTTTCGCGGACACGCATGATCATCCTTTATGATACATCCGCGCGCGAAAGAGCATTGGTTCTCGGGACGAGCAATAAGACGGAAATGCTCCTCGGGTATGGCACTATATTTGGCGACATGGCTCACGCCATCAATCCCATAGGTGATCTATACAAGACGCAGGTCTGGCAGCTCGCGGAATTCGTCGGAGTACCCGAGAAGATTGTAAAAAAGAAACCGAGCGCCGATCTCTGGGCCGGACAAACGGATGAACAAGAACTCGGATACACTTACGAAGAGATAGACAAAGTGCTGTATCTACTCGTGGATCAAAAAATGAAAATTGATGAGGTCATATCTTCGGGATTCGGCGCGAAGATGGTGAACGATATGCACGGGAAGGTCATAAGAAGCCAGTTCAAGAGAACGCCTCCGATTATTGCGAAAGTGGGGCATAGGACAATAAACGTCGATTTTAGATACCTGAGAGACTGGGGGGCATAGTGTCCGAAGAAGCCCCTCGCGGGGATCTGAATCGGATCGGCCGGCTGTATGTCGTTGCCACACCGGTGGGCAACCTCTCCGATATGACCTTCCGTGCGGTTGAGATTCTCAAGACGGTGGACTTTGTTGCCGCTGAAGATACTAGGACGAGTTCCGTGCTCCTAAAGTACTATTCGATATCGAAACCGATGGTAAGCTTTCACAGCCATAGTGCGGCTGACAGATCGAAGGAATTGGTTCGTCGTTTTCTCCGAGGCGAGAGCGCCGCGTTGATCACCGACGCGGGCACGCCGGGCATTTCGGATCCGGGTTATACTTTGGTGCGCGACGCCGTCGCGGAGGGCGTCGATGTTGTCCCAGTTCCGGGGCCGACCGCGTTCGTCGCCGCTCTCTCCGCCAGCGGACTGAGGATGGATAGATTCATATTCGAAGGGTTCCTACCGCTGAAGAAGGGGAGGCAAAAAAAACTCCATCAGCTTTCATCCGAAAAGAGAACCATCATCTTTTACGAGTCACCGCATCGAATAGAGAAAACACTTCGCGAATTGGCAGAGCATTTCGGCGAGCGGAAATGCGTCGTCGCGAGAGAGATATCGAAGATTCATGAGAGTTTTTACAGAGGCACCTTTCAGGAAGTTTTGGAAATGATGGGACAAGGAGAACGACGCGGAGAGTTCGTCGTGATCGTGGAGGGGGCGGAGGAGTGAGAAGCCTCATTCCGCCATCGGCAGAGAAGTGGTTCAAAGGTCTGCTCGAACCTTTGGCCCGCTGGCTCGGGAAAAGGAATGCTAATCCAAACTGGTTCACGACACTCGGATTCCTTCTCAGCATAGTCTGTGCTTGGGAGATCGCGTCCGGGCGGCTTGTGCTAGGCGGAGTGTTCGTATTTGTAAGCGGGCTGTTCGATGTGATAGACGGCGCCGTGGCGAGAAAGACAGGTCGCGTCACAAGGTTTGGCGCCGTATATGACTCGACAATGGACAGGTATTCTGAGGTCACGGTGTTTTTTGGACTTGGGTTTTATCTTATCGGGAATCATTTTTACTGGACATCGGTGGCGGCGGTATTTGCTATCGGTGGTTCAATTATGGTCAGCTACATTCGCGCCCGGGCTGAAACGCTCGGGTTCAAGGCAAATGTCGGTCTTGCCAGACGCCAGGAACGCGTCATCATCCTCGGGCTGGGGCTGGTGCTCAACGCGCTGGATCCTTCTCTCGACCGGCTGCTTCAGGGGGTGTTCGGGGAGGCGCTTGAAAGAGGGGACTCCGGTCCGCCTTTGGCACTCGCTGTGTCTATTATATTGCTGGCCATACTCACTAATCTAACGGCAATTCAGAGGTTATTTTATGTCTACAAACAATTCAAATCAGAAACGCCAGGCGCCTAAGTCTGCAAAGAAGATCGCCAACCCGGAAGGTCCACTGACTGTTTTCACCCCGGGAATCGGAGCGGTCTCTACTACGTTCATGGCGGGTGTCGAGCTTATCCGTAAAGGACTGCGCGAACCTGTCGGATCGCTCACTCAAATGGCGACCATCCGCCTCGGCAAGCGGACCGAGAAGAGAAATCCTCTTATCAAGGACTTCGTCCCTCTCGCCGATCTAGGAAACCTGAGATTTGCCGGATGGGATATCTTCGGCGGCACGGCATTCGACGCGGCGAGCAAAGCTGGCGTGCTCGGTAGGGATGATCTTGAACTGGTCAGGCCATTCCTCAGCTCTGTCGATGTAATGCCCGCCGTCTTCGAGCAGAAGTACGTCAAGCGTCTCAAACCGAAGATCGTGAAGAAGGGCAAGTCAAAGATGGATTTGGCGGAGCAGCTCAGGGAAGATATTCGGGCGACAATGCGGAGGCATGGTTCCAAGCGCGCCGTCATGGCCTGGTGCGGAAGTACCGAAGTGTACATAGAGGAGCAAGAGGTTCATCGGAATCTCAAGAATTTTGAAAAAGGTTTAGCCAAGAATGACCCGCACATAGCGCCAAGCATGATCTACGCGTATGCAGCGTTGAAAGAGGGTATCCCATTCGCGAATGGAGCTCCAAATTTGACTGTTGACGTACCTGCGATGAACGAGCTTTCCAAAATGCAGAAGCTTCCGATCGCCGGAAAAGATTTCAAAACCGGTCAGACACTTCTGAAAACTGTCCTCGCCCCGATGTTGAAAGCGCGCATGCTGGGGCTGAACGGCTGGTTCTCGGCAAACATACTGGGAAATCAGGATGGAGAAGTGCTCGACGAGCCGGGGTCGTTCAAGACGAAGGAGGTAAGCAAGCTTTCTGTTCTCGAACACATACTCCAACCGAATCTTTATCCTGATCTCTATTCGGATTATTATCACAAGATCAGAATAAACTACTATCCGCCGCGGGGAGATGATAAAGAAAGCTGGGACAATATAGATATTTTCGGCTGGCTTGGATACCCGATGCAGATCAAGGTCAATTTCCTCTGTCGTGATTCGATACTAGCGGCGCCTGTTCTACTCGATCTTGTTCTCTTCCTTGACCTGGCAAAGCGCGCGGGGTTGTCCGGAATCCAGGAATGGCTCTCGTTCTACTTCAAGAGTCCGATGTGCGCGCCGGATCTCTATCCTGAGCACGACCTTTTCATTCAAATGACCAAGCTCAAGAACTATCTGAGATTTTTGATGGGTGAAGAACTGATTACGCACCTCGGCGTCGAATATTATTCGGAAGATTCCGCGACAAGTAAAGGTCGCCGTCGCCCGTGAACAAATAGGAACGGATGAAGGAAGAGGAACGCCACAGAAGAGCCGAAGAGGACGCGATACTTGTCAGGCGAGCGATTGCGGGCGATGAGAAAGCCTTCAAGGCGCTCGCCAGAAGGTATAGAAATCCTGTCGCCCAAATCGTTTATAAACTGATAAGGGATCGCAGCCAGATCGACGATCTCACGCAAGAGGTTTTCATTAAGGCCTTCCAGCATCTCGCCGATTTCGACTACCAGCATCAGTTTGCCTCATGGCTCTTTAAGATTGCCAACAACCATTGCATAGATTATATCCGAAAGAAGCGCCTTCGTGTCTACTCGATTGATGAGCAAATCCGGACTGAAGAGGGGGAAATGGAGCATGAAATTCCGGATTCCACTTACGAACCCGATCTTCACCTGCTCAGGGAACAGAAAGCGCGTTTAATACGGGCGGCAATCGAGTCTTTGCCGAAGAAATATCGTGAGGTGATCATCTTAAGGCATCAGGATGAGCTTAGTTATGAAGAGATCGCGAAAGAGACTGGCTTGCCGGTCAACACGATCAAGGTGCAGCTTTTCAGGGCGCGTGAAATGATGTACAAGTACCTCAAGGATAAAATCAGGCATTATTGAAACTAAATCTCAGATATGCCGTAGTCCAAGGAAGCATGAGGACATTTCTAGCGATATTACTCCTTTATTCGTCCGCGTTCGCGCAAAGACACATCAAGACGAGCGAGGACCTCGGAGGAGCCACGAATATCAGGGCTGACATAAAGCTCGGCGCGGTGAATCTTCGCTTGGGAGGCGTTCGGAATCCAGATAAGGCTTTTGAACTTAACTACGCGTACCAGAGCGACCAGAAAGTTCCAAAGCTTATGTATGAGGTTGCCGGTACCGACGGCGTGTTCCGCCTTTCAAATGACAAGGGGCAGACAAGTTTCCCATTACTCGAATTTGACAAGCAGAAAGACTCGGTGGATCTTGGCCTTTCGACGGAGGTGCCGGTATCGCTCCGCATGGCATTCGGTGTTTGTGACGCGATGGTCGATCTCGGCGGGATGGAAATATCCGACGCGAGCTTCTCAACCGGCGTCTGCAGTTTCGATCTCAACTTTTCTAAGCCTAACAAGATTAAGTGTGACAATCTCAGCGTGAAGACAGGAATCTCGAGCGTCACGGTCGAGAACCTCTCCAACGCGCACGCTAAATCTATAGAGTTCAATGGCGGACTAGGCTCTATAAAAATAGATTTCGGCGGTAAGATTGTCACCGACTGCGACGTGAGGGTAAAGACGGGATTGGGTTCAGTAGATATCGCGATACCTTCGGATATCAACACGACTATTACGACTCCTGAAAGTTTCCTGACTTCAGTGAATGTGGCAGGCTTCTATTCGCAGGGAGGGGGAGTGTACCGTTCGACCGACAAGAAGGGACCCCAGCTGAGGATTCACATTGAATCCGCCATGGGCGGAGTGAACATCAGGAGTTACTGAATAACAGCAAACTTCGCTACCCCCTGGCGAGGGAGAGAGTCGACATGGTTTTCACTGTCGAACATACTCACGGCAAGTGTCGCGTCCTCTGACTTAGTCTTTCCGATAGTAAGCTTGATCCTTATCTCTCCTCCGCGGGCGTAGTGCACCGATATACTATCCTCATCTTTTGTCCGCTCTGCCCTGAGGGCAATGTCGCTCCCAACCTCCAGCGTCAATCGTATAGGTGAGAAAAATTCAACTATTACTTTTTCCGAAGAGAGCGGCCTTGTTGTCTGAATCATGAGATAAATGGAGGATTTGTCGTTGCCGAACCAGAGGCGCTTGATCTGCATACCTGATTGCTGCATAGCACCAGTCTGCTGCTCCTGTTCAACATAGCCGGCGTTCTTCCACTCTTCGGCTACGGCAGCCTTACCCATGCCTGGAGTTATGATGCCGACGGGCTGTCTGTAGCTGAGGTGTTCCACTTTCCGCTTGATTGGTGTTTCGAGGATGGCCGGTGGTTTGATTCCGATAATTTCATAAACCTGTTCCACATGATGGCGGAACAGAGCGTCGAACTCGGCGGCCTGCGCCGACTTGTGTTCGTCGCCGTACCACCAGCACCAGTCAGAGCCTTCGCAAATTGAAATCTCCTTAAATGCCTTCGCGCGAGCCTTTGCGGACAGCTTGTCCAAATGTTTCTCATAGGCCAGCCTGGCGTCGTACAGCAGATCCCATGCTTTGTTGTCCTCCTCATGCCCGATCCAAATATCGAAATTGCCATTGATCCATGAACCAGGCTCGACATGGCGAAGATGATTATCCTTTTTCACACTGATTTCTGATGGGAGAACCGTCTTAAGCTTCGCTTCGTTTTCAAGCACGTAATACAGCGTCCTCAGAAAATCTTTGCCGTCGCTTTGATAGAATTCCCACGCGTTCTCACCGTCGAGTATGACCGGGACCACCGCCGAACTCAGGCCTGACTCTCCGTAAGAATGGATTATTGCCTCTCTGATTCCGAGCAGATTTGAAACGAAATCATGCGCGGCGTCGTCCGGGGACCAGTGCGAGTAAACAAATCCTATCTTGTCCGACAGCGCGTGGTCCCTGAAGAACATCTTAACGTGTTTTGCACCGCCGGTGTAGCTGTAAGGGAAATACTTTTCAAGGAAATTCTTCGAGATCGGTTTTCCCGATTTCATGAGCGACTTATGGAGTATTGCCTCGTCTGTCGCTATCCACGAGATCCCGCTCTGGGCGATGAGTTTCATAGCCGCGTCGCTTACAGACCCTTCGCTCGGCCACATCCCTTCGGGACGATGGCCAAAAACCTTCTTCCCATAGCCGAGCGCCGATTGGATCTGGTTTTCTGCATCTTCAGGATGCTTGAATCTGGATTTCGGCAGTGTCGTCGATGGATTCGCCGCGGTAGCTATATCGGTATCGCACAGAAGCGGAAGAATAGGATGGTAGAACGGGGAGACTGAGACTTCGATCTGCTTTCTCTTAATCGCCTTTACGTGGTGAGGTATGATCCTTGCCATGATGTCAAGATGTGCGGCGAGCAGTTTTCTCTTCTCTTCCTCCGTGAACCCGCTTTGCTTGTCGAGATAATATTTAAAGGGCTTGTCGTATCTCGAGTATTCTCCGACCCATACCAGATTCCACCATACCTGAAGGTCGCGGAAATCTTCGATAGTGAAGCGCCCCTTCGCCGAATACAGGTCGACTTCGCTTCTCACGGCGCCACGTTTCGAAAGGAGTTCTGCGTAACGCGGGTAGCGCCTGATCATGCGTTCGGGATTCGCGAAGAAGAAAGTCCTAAGCGCCTTGATCTTTTCCTCCTCGGAAAATTCAGAAGGATCCTTGATTGAGAGAAGGTAGGCCTCATCAGTCGTCTTTCCGCTCAGGTAGTCCTCGATTTGTTCAAGAAGAGAAGGGGCGAAATTGAAGGTCTGCTTTATCCCGGGATAGTCATCCAGCATCCTGACCATGTCCCAGTAGTCTTTGATCCCATGCATCCGGACCCATGGCATCAGGAACGTTCCGTTCGTTTTGTAAAGCGGCTGGTGGTGGTGCCAGACGAAGAGAATCTTAAGCGGGGTGGTCAACTTCTGAAGATCGCGGTTCCGTAGAGATCGTGCTCCATCGTATCATCGATCTTGACTTCCACGAAGCTCCCGATCTCCAGCGATTTTTCGGATGTTATTATTACTTCCGTATCGATCTCAGGCGCATCGTTGCTTGTCCGCCCGATGTAATTGTCCCCCTCCTTCGAGTCGATAATTACAGTCTGCGTCGTGCCCACCTTTTTCTCATTCAATTCAGTTATGATTTGCCTCTGTGCTTCCATGATCGCGGCCTGCCGTCTCTCTTTCTCCTCCTGAGGCACTGGATCGCCGAGTATCGCGGCAGTAGTGCCGTCTTCTATAGAATAAGTGAACGCGCCGAGCCTGTCGAATTTGAACTCTTCGACGAACTGCAGAAGCTCTTCGAACTCTCTTTCTCCTTCGCCGGGATAGCCGACGATTAGGGTCGTACGGATCGCGATGCCGGGGACCTTTTCCCTGATGCGCTGAAGGAGTTCTTCCAGCTTGCGCCTTGTAATCCCGCGGCGCATTGATTTCAGCAGATTGTCTGAAATATGCTGTATCGGAATATCTATGTACTTGACAGTCTTCCGGCTCTCGCGTATAGCATCGAGCAGCTCCTCGGGGAATTTCGCAGGGTACGCGTACATCAGGCGAACCCACTCTATGCCAGGGACCTCGTCGAGTCTTCGCATTAATGCCGGCAACTCACGGCTTCCATATATGTCCAGGCCGTAGTAAGTCGTGTCCTGCCCGACGACGATAAGTTCCTTCACTCCTTTATCAGCGAGGAGTTCCGTTTCCCGGATGATATCGTCGATCGGCTTAGACATGTGTTTGCCCCTCATGAGTGGAATAGCACAGAAGGAGCAGGGATTGTCGCAGCCCTCGGAAATCTTAAGATAAGCGTAGTGAGGGGGTGTCGTGAGCACACGGTCGCCCACCATGTCGAATTTGTATTCGGCGCCGAAATTCTGCAAAACGTCCTTTAGCTCGGATGTACCGAAGAACGCGTCCACTTCCGTTAATCCATCTTTAAGCTCTTTCCTGTATCTCTCGACGAGGCAGCCGGTAACGACGAGCTTCCGAATCGTTCCTGATTTTTTCTGCTCTGCGATCTGGAGTATGGTTTCTATCGATTCCTGTTTTGCGGCATCGATGAAGCCGCAAGTGTTTACAACCGCGACATCGGCACCCTCAGGTGTGTCCGAGAGCGAATAGCCGTTTGCTTTCAGCTGCGCGGCCAGCACTTCGCTGTCTACCTGGTTCTTCGGGCATCCGAGCGTGACTATATGTACTTTTTTCTGATTCATGCTGCAATTTACCAGACCGTCCCCTTGTATTCAACGTTCTAGACGCACACTCGCGAAGCGAGAAATAGATATCTCCGGAAATTGAAACTTCGGCTCCGGACACTTATATTTTACCCGCTAATCGTGATTGTTGCTGAAGTAGCTCAGCGGTAGAGCAGCGGTTTCGTAAACCGCAGGTCGTGGGTTCAAATCCCACCTTCAGCTCCAAACCTCCCCGCTTCACCTCCAGATGTGCCTTGGAACGTATTCCTGACCTCGATAGTTGATAACACCAACGGGACAGGTTAGGCGCGGCTAACTCCACTGTATTTTTCCCCCGGGGCGATGAAGCGCGATTCACTGAACCGACCCCAATGGCCAAAATGAGAAACTGATGAGGCTCGTTGTGCAAACAAGATTTGAAAGTTAAATCGTATGTCCATTTACCAGCTTGTAAAGAGACAGGAAATCACGGCAAGTATCGAGCAAGTCTGGGATTTCATCTCTTCTCCCGGAAATTTAAAGAAGATAACCCCTGACTACATGGGATTTGACATCACGAATGGGACACCTCCGGAGAAGATGTATCCGGGGTTGATCATCGAATATAAGGTGAGTCCCCTTCTGGGTATCAAGACGACCTGGGTAACCGAGATTACGCACGTCAAAGAAATGGAATACTTCGTCGATGAGCAGCGAGTGGGCCCTTACAAGATGTGGCACCACGAGCATCACATTGAGACTGCTCACGGCGGTGTGTTAATGACTGACATCGTGAGTTACTTGCCCCCTTTTGGTTTCCTTGGAAAAATACAGTGGA
>JAJYOS010000085.1 GCA_021796055.1 Bacteroidota bacterium | reverse complement strand
TTGCCCGACAAATTAAACGTGACATAAGCGCCGGACGCTTTGCCGTCTCCCTGCGTGGAGCCGCGGGACAGAGTGTTGTCGCTCCATGTACCATATCCCGAAAACGGGCGGCTGAAGACAGCGTAAAAATATATCGTAGTCTCATCGCGCTTCCGGCAGAAATGTCCGCTCACTTCCGCACCCGAAATGGACCGGGTCGAAGGATCGATGCGTACAAAGGCCAACGAGACCGCGTTCTGGTCGCTCGCCGCGTTAACCGTAATAGTCCCGGCATCATTGCCGGGGAAAGTGAAGCGTCCGAATCCGCTCCTGGTTGTCGCGGTCAGTTGGACGTGGATCCCATTATCCATCTTAACGCTGTAATACCCTGGCTTCGCTGATTCGTTTGCGTGAGAAAAAGGAGTTGAATAGGCGTACCGGTTGGCAGGCGCGGAGCTCAATCCGCTCGAAAGGAGCGGCATGAAACCGAAATCTCCAGCATAGACACAACCGGCACCGCTCAACTGATTCATGCTGAAGTCATATATGGTCGAATCCTTATAGTTGTATCCGCTGTACACAGGTCTCTTGCCGACATCGGGGCTCCATTGAACCATTCCAAACGGAGCAGAAGCGCCTGGATAGCAGTTGCCGTCTCCCGCGGTGCCGCAGAACGGATTCACATATTTTACCAGATCCTGAAATTTATAAGCGGTTTTTCCAGGAGCCGGTTCTGGTAACACTTTCGCAAAAATGGTGGTCGGTACAATCATGAAAATTGAAATACAGAAACGCCATGCCATCCCGCGTACTAGTTTCAACATATTCTACTCCATAACTTAATTAATCTTAATTCTGTATCAGCTCGTGCTTCGATGGAAGCTTTGGGAACGGATGATGCGGCTCGGTCTGATACCAGTAAGCGACCGAAGATATATCGTCCTCCCTTGGTAAATATTTGTGTCCCGCCTGCCAGCCAAGATCCTGAATCTTAACTCTTAGGCTCTTGTCGAACCTGATGGGATCCAATATGTGCCATCTGTACATGCCTATCTTGTACACCCAGGTGTTGACGCCGTTTGGCACGATCACTTGCGGCATGCCTGAGTATGGCGTCGAGAATTCCTGAAGATGACCGTCATTGTCGAAGCCGTAGGACCCGCCAAAATAGTCTTCGGTACCCGTGCCGCATATCGTCGGGAACTTACTATCTCCGTCGATGTAGAATTTTATTTCTCCTTCACCCCACCAGCCGTCGGAATGAGGCGACCAGGCGAGATAAGTCCCGACATACTGGCCTTTGCCCTCGATGCTGTCGACGATAGTGTAATCATGCTTGTACCGGACCGCATTAACTGTACTGAACTGGGCGCAAAAATATCCGATGTTCTTCGGGACCTTGGTCAATGTGTAGTCGACCTGATAGTACAAGACCATTCTCGTTGGATTTAGATTCGTCATCGTGATCTTGCACTCTTTTCGGAACGGCATCTTCCAATAGCTATTCAACCCCGATCTCGGATTTACACAAATGGGGAGCGAATTTATCTGACAATATTTTCCCCATCCGCAGGCGAAGAAATCGCCGACAGGCACTTCAACCGAAGGATGCTTTTCGCCGTCCCAGTAGATCTTGAGAATATCGAGTCTCCAATTTCGGGTCGGAGTCATCCATATGTGCTGTATTTCGCCCGGCCCTTTTATGTCCGCCAGCACGTAAGTCGAATCTCGGCCGATTCTTATGAACGGATTCACCTTCCATCCCTGGCCCAAATCACGCGCGGGCTTGGAGGCAGTCCCTTCTCCAATCGTTGCCATCCCCCCTTTTCCTTTCCCTCCTGTCGGATTTTCAGGACCGATAGATCGCGTTACCGCGTTCGACAGTCGATAAAGGTTGTGGAGTCCCACATTCAAACCGTTGTATAGAGTCTGACCGTATGACGTTGATGTTAGAACGACCAGAGAGACCAGCAGCACGAAACTTTTCATTGATTATCCTTTACTTGATCTATTGATACTGGGAGGGAAATTTGAGGAAAGAAGTTGTAGGCTCACACGGAGCTAACGCAACTTTGTCCATGATGTTTAGGTTTTGGCAGCTGTCTCGGGACTTAGAGTAGACCTCTATCCGATCTTTGTTCCAGATTAACGGACCTTCTCACGAGAGACTGAAACTGTGCTTCCATATCGGAGGATGGCAGGAGAAGCTTCCATGTGTTTGCAAGGTGCGAGCGCATCGCTTTCTCGGCTTCCTCAGGAAGCTTGTTCAGGATTGCAGAGACAATTGTTTTGTGCTCTGCCACAGTAGTCTCGATCCTCCCCGGCTTGTGTCGGGAGATGAATCTTATCCTGTAGATTTGTCCCATGAGACTGTTTATAATTCTTCTAGAACGTTCATTCCCCGCAGTAATCAATATTAGATCGTGGAGTCGTCTATCAGCCTCAAAAGAGATAACGCTGTCCTGCTTTTCAATCGCGATAGTCAGCTGACGATCTATCTCCCGAAATTCTCCAAGCTGTTCATCAGTCGCCTTGAAGGCAGCAGCTTTCGCCGCTGCCGGCTCGAGGGAGATCCTTATTTCAAGTACCTCCTCTATATCCTTAGCGGTCAGTTCCGAAATGAAGGTGCCCACTTTCGGCACTATCTTCACGAGGTCCTCATATTCTAGCATCCGAAGAATTTCTCGAATAGGGGTACGACTTATGCCGTACTTGCTCGCTAGTTCATCTTCGTGTACCAGCTGCCCAGGCTTAAGATTCTGAGAAATAATATCAATCTTTATGGAGTTAAGAACATTCGATTTGACTACTCTTCCCTGAGGGTTGTTTACGCCGGGAATCTTCAGAGAGGTTTCGCTTCTCATTTGCCGGCAGAATTTGACGAGATTTCCAGAATAGCGGCGGTCGAAGGAGGGATTTTCACATCGTAAGTATCAGTACCTATTCCCCTCACAGGTGTCCATTTCCCTTCCCATGGTCCGCTATTTTTTATGGTTGCCCCTCCAAGTGTGATTCCCGACGTGGCAAACGCGTTGTGGCCTTTTGATTCGAGCAACATCAGCCTCGCCGATCCGGTGTAACCAGGTGACTCAATTTCAGCCTTCACTTCTCTTGCACCTCTGCCGAATTCTTTGTTAATCAATGTGACGCAGAGCCGATTAGTTTGTTTAACGGCGTAGGTTGTCATGTTAACTTTCTGCGGATTCGAAACTCTCACAGGCATGATGTCGCCGTGCCCTCCAATATTGAAAGCCTTGATCCCATAACCCATCGGCCGCACCTGATAATTTCCCGACGAGTCAAGGCATATTGTGCCGTTATATAGCCACTGGGTAGTGTGGAAATTGACACCGAGACAATGATGCTCTGCCCACCAGTAAAGATAATCAAGCGAGTAAAGCGCAGTTGCGAAACAATCGCTTCCGTTCTTCACGCCGCCGCTGAAGCTGTTCGACTCGGTCAGGCGATACCTTAAACCTTCCGGCAATACTGGCGTGCCGATGGCCTTGTAGAGAGCCGGATAATATGAATTATCCCAAACCGGAGAAAGCATCATTCTGACCATCTCGGACGGGGTGAGTCTCTGCGTCTTGGCATTTTCACCCGTATAATTGTGTTGAGTCACGAAGGACAGTGAACCCGAATTGGGGATCTTCCACTCCGATGCATCGACGGCAAAATTAAGAGTCCATGACTTCCCATTGTAGGAATTGTTCTTCGAGCCGGGAATGGGATAATTCGAGCCGGCATCGGGTCCGGCAAATCTGGCTCCAGGAACTGAATCGGCGATGATCGTGGCGAACTTTTTCCAGCTTGCGAAGTAGGACGCGTAAGCCGAGCCGAGCACTCCCGGAGATGACTCGTGGATTTGCGAATGATGAATATGGTAATAATGCCAATCCGGCTCGTTCCCGATTGTAAAACAATCGAGATAGTTCCCATACTTCTTCCAGACATACCTCGCTATTGAAGCATCCTGGTACGGATTACCCTTTAGAAGTCGCACAGAGTAGATAACCTTCACTCCGGCCGCCTTCGCGAATCCAAATAGAAGGTCGATATCTTTTCTTGTCGGAATACGCTTTTCATTATCTACGCTTACTCCGCCCATTCTGAGATTCCTGATGCCCATTTCCCTGAATAAGGCGATGAGCTCCGTGTTCGTCGGCTTGAACATGTGTCCGTGCATGCCGCGGTTGCCGGCTTTTTCCGTAGCAGTGCCGAAACTCAATCCGACGAAGTCAGCAGGGATGAACACTCCTTGAGACCGCGTGTCTACGTTTACTGTAACGCGCGTGCGGGCCGGGGCACCGACCGCCACCAACATCAGGCAGAAACTGCTCAGTGCGAAAGATCGTATCATTTTTGTATCGTTTGAGAGAGCATGAATTAGAAGACTCAATTCCCGTTCAAACAATTCACGCGGGATGATCGAGGAAGGAGGCTGCAGAATACTTTCATTAACATAGAAGTTTTGCTGTTTCAGTACCGGACGACAAGGCAATCCGCGAGCCCCGTTTGAATCAGAGTTGCGGCATGGAGCGCAGCATTAACGGAGGGCATACTCAGTGTGAGAGTTACCTCGCAATAGATCTACCAAGGATTTTTTTCATGGGACCCAAATCCTTGCCACGGTCGATTAGAAAAGCTTTTTCCTGATTAATTTTGAGAACCCTTCTGTCGTATGTCATGAGGCCATTGACTTCGGACTCAACATCGGTGAGCTGAGTGTAAACTGCGGCGCTTAGTCCCGAATCCGCTTCCAATATCCAGACTTTATCGAAAAGCAGTCTATATCTCTCGAGTAATTCGCTGGAATCACGCATCACCCTGTAGCCCCAGTGTTTCTGCTCCCAGAGGTGACCTTGCGCAGGTAGCGCCAAGCCGCCGAATTCACCGAGGACTGCTGCCCGATCCCCTTCAGGCCTGGGCGAAGCAGGTCCAGGATATCGATGGATGTCGATGACGTTACCGACCCCTCTGTCCGTCCACCCGCTGGCGTCGTCGAGAAGCCGGCTTGGATCGAGGCGCTTCACGAACGCAGCGAGACTTCTTGTGTCATGCTGTCCCCACCCTTCATTGAAAAGGATCCACATCACTATCGAAGGATGGTTGCAATGAGTCTGTACCATTCTTCGAAGCTCAGTCTTGAATTCCTTATCGGACAGACGAGTCTCCCTCGCTTTGTAATTATCGGCACGATGCGGACCGGGCATATCCTGGAAGACTACGACCCCTAGACGGTCGCACCAGTAGTACCACCCCTGGGGTTCAACTACCTGGTGTACCCGTACCATGTTGAAGCCGAGCCGCTTGATTGTTTCGACGTCAAAGCGAAGTGCCTGATCGGTTGGGGCTGTATAAAGTCCGTCGGGCCAATAGCCCTGAAATAGGGGGCCGTCGAGAAAGACGAACTTATTGTTCAGGAGTATCCGCGTAGTCCCTTTTATTCCTTTACCGATGCTTATCTTCCGCATTCCAAAGTAGCTTCTTATTCTGTCCAGGACAGTGCCGTGTCTCATCAGCGTCAACGACAAGCCATACAGAAATGGATCAGACGGAGACCAAAGACGTTCACCTTTAATCGGTATGCTGAAAGTAGTGTCGGGGTATCCGACTGCGGAGGTCAACAATCTTTTCCCTACAAACACCTCGCCTTCTAACCTGCACCCTTCGCAATTTCCGCTGACGCTGGCCGAGACACACAAAGTCGAATCATCGATGTCGGGAATCAGCCTGATTCTTCTGATATGGACTCTATTTACCGGCTCAAGCCACACGGTCTGCCAAATCCCGGTAACGGGCGTATAATATATTCCACCGGGGTGCAGGGACTGTTTGCCTGTCGGTTGAATGCCGTCATCCGTGGGATCGAAAACCCTCACGATGAGTTCCTGTTTCCTCCCGCGGCTGAGCTCGGAAGTTATGTCGAAAGTAAATGGGTCGTAGCCTCCCTCGTGCGAGCCTACCTTCTTACCATTCACAAACACCGTAGCTTTCCAATCTACAGCGCCGAAATGGAGAAGGACTTGCTTGCCAATCCATCCATTCGGCAGGACAAACGTGCGTCTGTATATGATATTGGCGCTATGCTTCATCACGCCCGAAAGTGAAGATTCGATCGGGAATGGAACCAGTATCCTGCCCGGCAACCTTTTGCCGAACGGCAGCGGGCCGGAGGAGTTCGTATCGTACTCCCAGAGTCCGTTCAAATTCATCCAGTGGCTTCTCACAAACTGTGGTCTGGGGTATTTCGTTAGGACATGTTCTGGATCTACCAACTTCGTCCACGGGGTCGTCAGATGTCCTGGCACAGGTTTCCAGTGTGCCGCCCTGGCGCGTATCGGCGCAACCACGAGCATAATCAACAGAAAGAGCATTGAAGATAGTTTCGAGACCGTAGGAAAATGAAGCCTAATCATAGTCCTGAGGTAAGTATTTCTTCAAGCGGAAACTTTGAAGGACGCTGTACCACGGCGGCTTCATTCCGGTCATAGATGAGATTCTCACCGCTTATTCCATCAAGGCGCCACGTATGTGTAATCGCGGAATTATACGGAGAGGTCATAGAAGGGTTGCTTTCAAATGTATCAGGATAGGGGCGCGCTTGGGTCGCCAGAAACAGCGCGAAGGCATTGGGCCACACAGGATCCCGCGCCGTCAAGAACATAAGGCGTGGGGCTGCCGACTTCGAAGAAATCGGCCAGCCCCATCCACGTCTAAGGGAGAATATGCAACTACTTAAGAAGAACCATCTTTTTAGTGATCGAGCTTGCGCCCTGGCGAAGCGTGTAGAAATACACACCGCTCGCGAACCGGTCCATGTTCACGTTGAACAGATACTCGCCGGCGGGTCTGTATCCTTCGGCCACAACATCGACCAGCTGACCCAGTACGTTATAGACTTTCAGGCTCATCGATCCGGAGTGCTGCAATGTGACTTTGATGTCGGTCGTCGGATTGAAGGGGTTCGGGTAGTTTTGGCTGAGCGCGAACTTTGTCGCGACTTTCGGGCGAGTCAGAACCGGCGTGGCGAGGCTGTCGAACGCGCGCAGCTGTGACGGATACCAATTAAGATCGCCGAGCGCGAATCCGTCTGTGCCCGCTGTTTGAAGCGCGGTATTAGAATATGCCAGGTTCTCGGGGACTGGATAACCTGTACTCCAACCGCCCCAATTTTTTGGAAACTGATTGAAGACGTAAGCAGGATCAGGATTAGTCGGGAGATACCACCATCTGAACGTGCCGGCGTTTCCGGGAGGGTATCCAATAAGACCGATGAACTTGACTAGGCTGTCTGTCATGTCGTTCACCATCGTTGAATTGAATCCCGGATCAAGGCTATCGTTGTTAGCCTGAACGAGATACGGCCAGGCGGTCTTGTTGTTAAACATCGAATCGGTCTGCGGATTCATCCATTCGGGAGGATAGAGCAGCCCCGGAGCTGTATCGTTGACTGAATTCCAGAATGTGTAAAGCTGCTTCGGCCAGCAATAAGCGTTGTTCTTAACAACGATGTGTCTTTGAGCCTCCGTGATATTGTATTGTGGGCCGATTGCCCCCATGGAATCCACCTGAATCACTCCAAAAGGCTGGTGCGCGTAATTGGCAAGGCCTCTCAAGACATAAGCCGAGTCCGCTCCGTGCGCTTCCACGCCGTAGAATATGTTGTTTGTAAAGTTGGCGTCGACCAAACCCGCGGACATAAGAAATAAACCGCCGGTACCTAAGAAATTCGTGTTGTGATTGTAATTGAAATATTTCACGTATCCGGGACCGCCTATGACATCACGTCCCACTCCGAAGAAAGTATTGTTCACGATCGAGACTGTGTCAAGTGGCGCGGCGCCATATCCCCAGACTCCTCCGCCTGATTGCCAGAACTGGTTTGAAGCATTTCTGAATTCGCAGTTCTTCATGATGAAGTTGCACCACTTGCCATGCATGTAGGCGAGATAGGGGGCACAGTTGTCGATAACATCATGATCGTAGATTACAGTAGTACTATCCCCGCTCTCGTTGATTATGTTCCCAAGAAAATGCTGCCCGTCGAATGTCTCACCAAGGATATAGAGATCCTTTAGAATTATCACGTTCCCAGTACCACGAGGCGCCATGAGGTTTCCCGGCGCGGTTCCGTCCTGGAGAACATTGGGGCAAATCACAGGCGGCATACCCGTGATCGGATTTCTCTTCCCGATGATCGTCACGTTGAAATTTGTAATCATCGAATTATCGAAATAATAGACAGTGTCCACTGAGCCTGTTTGCTGCAGCAGGTAGACCCGGTTCGGGTTGTTCCTCTGACCTGTCGCGGTGGTGTCGCCCATTATGACCTGGTCAAAAGTAGGTCCACTGATGGGATTTGCATAGAGACGCAATGTGTCGGGCGCTTGGGCGAAAGATCGGGATGGGACCCCGAACACAGTCGCCAGAGCGAACAACGCCATTGCAGTAAACATTGCTTTCATGACATTTCTCCTCTAGTTGGTTAATTTCATTGAACTCAACCGCAAAGATGCTGGCCATCTTGTCAAGATGGCCCTTTTGTATTTTTGTCGTCGCCTATAATGTCCAGCGCAATCCGAGGTCAGCTGTCATACCATAGGACTGCTCGCTAGTTGGAAAACCGTTCCCCTGAATCACTGAGATATCCGGTTCACCATTCAGGTTGTTCGCCTGGAAGTAGGCCTCCAGTCCGCGCCACGGGAGGTGCTGGCTGATAAGAAGATCCCATCTGACGTAGGCGGCCCTGTAGCTCCGTAGTTGAGGCCAGAAGTTCGTCCCGCTGAAGACACTTCGTTGATTTATCATTGATACGCGGGCGGAGAAGCCTTCGAAATCGTAACCGATGGTCAGGTTGACGATATCGTTCGGCTGGTCGATCAAATTGGATGTGTAAAACGTGTCTATGTAGGCCTTTGTTGGAGGATAACCAGTAATCCTCGTGATGATGAAGGGGTATTGAACCTGAGAAAATATGTGGGTGTAATTTATGCTGAAGACGAGTCCCGTCAGCGGTCCCGGCAAATACCAGAAATGAGTCTGCCAATCCACCTCGACGCCCCAAAGGTCAACAGGCCGGGGATTGTTGATGTTTGTTCCGTTGAGAATATATCCCTGCGTGTAATTTGGTAATCCCGGATAATCAGCAGGGTTGGTTATTGAGACAGAACCTGTCGGATAAATTAAGCCCGTTATGCGCTTGTAAAATGGATCAACCGTGAAGAGGCCGATGGTATTGTTGTAAGCTGACAGCGCAAAATCGAAATTCTCAGAATGAGCAGGTTTCAACAAGAAGTTGTTCCAATCGACTGTACTGACGTAAACATCGATCTTCGGCGCGATCGCGCTGAAATCCGGATATGTAAGTGTGTTAGTATACGCAAGTCTTAAGTTCAGCCACGTAAAAGGTTTGTAGGTAAGGTTTACGTCAGGGAGCCAGTATCCGTGATACAGTGAGACTGTCGTATCGGCAGACGGGAAGGGGGACGGATAGGTGTTGTTCTGATATGCCGCAAGCACAACTGTGCCTTTGTACCTTGTCGCGAGTCCCTGGTATCGCACTCCTGGTATCAGAGTCAGCTGTGGTCCTATGTTTAAAGTAGCCATCACATAGCCTGCATTTTCAAATTCATTTCCAGAGTAATTGCTCGCGATGTTCCCTAATTCATCGGGCGCGTAAACGGTCCCGCTGATCCACGGCTGGGTCTTTTGATAGCTGATTACATTGTTCATGACTTGCGACAGGAGGCCTATGTTTGTCGGCGAACCGTACATCACGTATTGACCGTTGAGAAAATTCCCGAAGCTCAAGCTGGGGTCGAGAAACATCCCGATTGGAAATCGATCAGTGCCGTTTGGGTTAAGGTTCCATGGCTTTTGCGCCATCCACGGGAACGCCGAAATTACGTTGGCTCTTGCAGCGTTGATTCCTCCCCCGTATATACTTCCGCCGCCATCGGAATAGTTATAGGCACGATAAGTGACTTTATAGCTCCCGCCGAACTTCAGAGAGCCGGTGATGAAGTTTGAAATATTGAAGTCCTTCCTGATATCGATCCCGCCTCTCAGATTGCGCTGGTAAGTGAAGCTATTATGAGTTCCAAGGGCATCCATGAGAGCGTTACCAAGAACTACGTGCTGCCCTGCCTCCTGAGCGACCGTAGTTGGATTGGCGGTCAGTGAGACACCTCCAAGCCCGGCCTGGTACTGCGAGAAGCCGACGCTCCAGTAGCCCGGCTGAACGTTGTCGGTATACAGGTGCGCGAGTTTTACATGGACGTGGAAGGAGAGAACTCTCTGCTTGAAGTCCAATACGTTCGCGATGACATTCAGAGTTTGCGGATAATACGAAGCTCCGTAAACGATCCTCGAGTCGAGGATACCGTAACTCTGGCTGTAGGTCTCCGTTTGCTGCACGCCGCTACTCAGGAAATTCATAAGGTCGACCTTGCCGCTTCCCCAATTGTAATCGAGCACAAGAGTCCCGTCATAAAGCTTCTTAGTCGTTGGCTGGTAATCGAGGTTCATGCTTTGCAGGATTATCTCACCGGGATTGGAATAGTTTGTCGGCTTCTGAAGATTGAATGAGGCGCCATATATGTCCGCGGTAAGGTTTAATCTCTGAACGAGCGCCTGCGCAAGTATTCCGAACCTATTGTTGAAGAACCTCTTCTCGATCGTTCCGGAAAACTTATAATCGCCGAGACTGTTCTGCAGATGATCGTACCCGCCTTGAGCAAGGAGCTCGATTTTCGGCGCGCCGTTCAGCGTCGGCTGAGCCTCTCTTATCTGGAAGTTCACCGTACCACCGAGTACCGCAGCGTTCATGTCGGGGGTAACTGTCTTGTAAAGTTCGATGCCGCTGAGCATATCTGATGAAATCATACTCATGTCGACGGCGCGGTTACCGGTTTGATTAGCCGGCATTGACACTCCGTCAATCTCGACTCGATTGTACTTCGGCTGGAGGCCGCGAATTGCAATCATTGCTCCCTCACCGTAAGATCTCACGAGGAACACACCGGGGAGCCTGCCGATGGATTCAGCCGCGTTGGCATCCGGAAGCTGCTGTATCCGGGCCGCCGATACGACGTTTACTATGTTCTGCGAGGCCAGCTGCTGGTTAATGGCCTGGTTCTGTCCGGTTGCCTGCGCCGTCACCACGACAGCCTTTCCTTTAACGCCGACCGGCACAAGCTTCAAATCCTCGGTCGTCTTCGCGCCGGAACGGACCTGAACCTCCACCTGTCGCGTCTCGTAACCGATATAACTGACGCGGATTGTATAAGTGCCAGCAGGAACATTCGATATGTAGAAGTTCCCATTAAGGCTGGTCGAAGCGCCGAGGCTTGTTCCCTTCAGCAGAACATTAGCTCCGGGAAGCGCGCTCCCGGTTGCCGCATCCTTCACCGAACCTGATATCTCTCCAGAGCCTTGGGGAGGATCGGTTTTCTTGGGCGCGAGCGCTATCAGGTTTCTATTGACAACAACCCACTTGACGTCGACCTGGTCAAAGATGCTCGACAGCGCATCTCGAAGCGGCTCGGAATCCACTTGCGCAAAAATCAACTTGTTTGTCGAAAGCTTGTTCGGGTCGTAAAAGAAAACAGCGGAGGTCTTCTTCGTAATCTCGCTCAAGGCTTGCTTCAGTGTAGCTCCTTTCAACGTCAGCGATATTCTCCTGGAGAGGTTAATCTCACCGGCCAGCTGATCGCCCTTTTGAGCGTAGCCCACAACCTGAAAGAGAAATAGAAGGGTTGCAGAAATAACACAAAGTCTTTTCATATTTAGTTCCTTTGTACGTTGCTTTGTTCGTGTACAGGAGTTCTCAAGTCCCGTTCAAAGCGGATCGTATCACCGCGTCTCACGTATCCTATGTCAAGCGAAACTGAAATAGCCTTCAATATTGCTGCCAATGGCTGCCTCGTCAACGAAGCCGTGACTTTTTCGCCGAGTAGAGAGGTGTCGGAAACGCTGAACTGGTACGGATAATCCCGGCTCAGTTTTGCCAGTACGTGCCTGAACGGCGTCTTCTCAAAAACCATGTCTCCAGCGAGCCACGCAAGATTCTCTTTTAGATCCGCGCGAACCGGCTGTAAGAGTATCCCCTCTTTGTCGGACACGGATCTCTCCCCCGCAACCACGGGAACTCCTCTACTACTTAAAGAGTCACCGGCTCTCAGAATGATTTCACCTTTCTTGACAGTAACCTCAGTTTTTCTCTCCCCCGGCCACGCCCTCACGTCAAACTCCGTCCCGACGTCCTGTACAATACCGCAGTCCGTCCGAACGAAGAATGGAGTCTTCAAATGCACAACATTAAAAAACGCCTCCCCTTTGAGATCTACCACACGAGCCTTCTTTCCGTAAGACTTCCCAACGCGAATCGATGAGACGGAGTTCAGCGTGATCCTCGTTCCATCAGCCAGCAACAGCGTTTTCTGCTCCCCTCTTCCGGTTGAAAATTCATAGCTCGAAGCTACAACCGCCCTCTTTTTCCCGAAGAAACTATTTGCGTTGGGAAGTCTTAC